>JAGNWC010000071.1 GCA_017986195.1 Hydromonas sp. | reverse complement strand
GGTTTGGATGTGCACGGCGCGTATCCAGCCGACACACTGTTTCAGCCGCATTACCTGAACCAAGCCGACGCGGTGTTGGCGATGTACCACGATCAAGGTTTGCCTGTGCTCAAATACGTCAGTTTTGGACATGGCATCAACATCACCTTGGGTTTGCCGTTTATCCGCACCTCGGTCGATCACGGCACCGCGCTTGACCGCGCAAAAAGTGGTGCGGTGGATGCGGGCAGTATGCAAGCCGCCATCCGCACAGCGGCGCGCATGGTACAGACACAATCAAATACCAAGGATGCCTCATGAGTGCACACATCGCCCGCAAACGCTTTGGTCAAAATTTTTTGCAAGACGACAACATCATCGCCAGCATTGTGCACGCCATCAATCCATCGGATGACGATTGTTTAATTGAAATTGGCCCAGGTTTGGCGGCATTGACCGAACCTTTGCTCAAAAACATTTCACACATGCACGTGGTTGAACTCGATCGTGATTTGGTGGCTCGGCTGCAACAGCGTTTTGCGCCTGAACAATTGACCATCCACAGCATTGACGCGTTGAAATTTGATTTTCTCTCAATTCCCGCTGAGGGCAAAACGCGCAAAGTCGTGGGCAATTTGCCTTACAACATTTCCAGTCCCTTGCTGTTTCACCTCGTTGAATTTGCGCCACAGATTGATGTGCAGGTGTTCATGCTACAAAAAGAAGTCATTGAACGCATGGTTGCAGAACCCGCGACCAAGGCCTATGGGCGTTTGTCGGTCATGCTGCAATACCGCTACGAGATGACGCATTTATTCGACGTGCCGCCGCACGCATTCGTGCCCGCACCGAAAGTCACCTCCGCCATTGTGCGCATGACTCCACGAAACCCCACGCAACTTTTAGCCACAAACGAAGCACATCTATCCAAACTCGTGACCACCGCATTTAGCCAACGGCGCAAAATGCTGCGCAATACACTCGCCGACATGGTGACGCAAGAGCAACTGATCGCCTGTGACATCGCGCCAACCGCGCGTGCGGAGGAACTCTCGGTGGCGAAGTTTGTACAGTTATCGAATTATTTACTGGCGCAATAAACTCCTTTATTTGTGCGGAATTAAGCGATACACTGAGCCCATGAACAAGTATCTCGCATCGCTTTGTTGGCTAATCATCACCGTATTTTCGGTGGTGCAGTTTGCCTTGCCTGCTTTTTGGGACACGTCCACATCGCACGCCATGACAATGTCCAACACAATCGACGCGGCACAAATCGACGCGCATTGCGCCTCACAAAACTGCGCGGATAACCCTTCACAAAGCCACTGCGCCAATACCTTGTGTATCGCCAGTTGCGCAGCGCATTGTATGAGTGTTGTGCCATTGGCCATCGTCAAAACCAGCGTACTGGTTATGCACAACTCGTTTGAATCCATGTCTGCGTTCAAACCCAAATCTTCGGCCATTCAGCCGAGCACCCCACCGCCAAAATCAGCCTGATTGTTGCACCACCATCTGTCATTGGGTCATTGGTCATTGATTATGATGAGCGATACTGCGTCAGTGAGGCAATCCACATCACATCAATCATTGACTCTGCTCGCAATGACGGCATCGGTTTACTGAACCGAATACCATATAAACAATTAGGAGTTCATCATGAATCGTCGTACATTTTTAGGCTTTGGTTTAACCACGGGTGCTGTACTGGCACTGTCTGCTTGCAATAAATTACTCGGTCAATCGACCGACAACATGCATGACCACAATATGTCCAAAATGGGACATGATATGTCGGGCATGGATGGCATGATGGGTAACTCAACGACATTATTGCCAGTGGACGCACTGCCCACAGGCGCGCCTTTGGCGACATTGGCATTGCTCGAAAACCTATCCACAGCACCCAACACATTTAAAGCCAACTTAACCGCCAAAGAAACTTCCATCGAATTGGTTAAAGGCAAACCGACCACGTTTTGGACGTACAACGACCAAATCCCAGGACCACAAATCGTGGTCAATGAGGGCGATACCGTCGCAATCACTTTCAGAAATACCTTGTCCCAACTCTCTACCATTCATTGGCACGGCCTGCCCGTGCCTGCCGACCAAGACGGCAACCCACACGACCCCGTCGCGCCGAACTCTGAGCGAGTGTACACATTCACTCTGCCCATCGGTTCGGCAGGCACATATTGGTATCACACCCACGCGCATGGCTATGCGGCTGAGCAAGCCTTTCGTGGACTGGCTGGCTCGTTGATTGTGAAAGCCAAAAACGACCCCTTGGCGCATTTGCCTGAGCAACATTTACTGTTCTCTGATTTGCGTTTGGATACCAACGCACAAATCCCTGCCAATGACATGATGGACTGGATGAACGGACGCGAGGGGCAATTCGTGTTGTGCAACGCCCAACGCCAACCGAACATCACCATCACAGGCACGCAACGCCTGCGCATTTGGAATGCGTGCAGTGCACGTTACCTGAATTTAAATTTACCCAACTGCGAATTCATAGTAGTGGGTACCGATGGCGGTTTGCTCGAAGCCCCAGCCAAACCAGTGACCGAATTACTCATAGCTCCTGCCGAGCGTTTTGAAGTGGTCGTTCGGGCCAAACAATCAGGCACATTCCCGCTACAATCCCTGCCCTACAATCGACAAAAAATGATGGCAACATTCACACCCGAAACCCTGACCTTGGCGAGCGTGACCATCGAAGCCTCTGAGCCGAACCTACCTGAACAACTGCGCACCATCGCACACATGGGCGCGGCCACTGCTTCGAAAAAAGTCACGTTCAGCGAGATGAATATGAATCACATGATGGGACAGATGCAAGGTGGGGGCATGAATCACAATATGACTGGTATGGCAGGCATGAGCCAATCCCAAATGATGATGACGGGCATGTTTTACGTCAACGAAAAATCATTTGATATGAATCGCATTGATATGACCAGCAAGGTCAATGAGGTTGAAGAATGGCTATTGATCAATAATTCACATATGGATCACCCCTTTCACCTGCATGGCACACAGTTTGAAATCATTGAGTACATCCACAACGGGGTCAAAACCCCGCCTACTTATCGTTCGCACAAAGACACCGTGAACCTGCGCCCCAATGAGCAAATACGGATTAAAACCGTACAACACTCAAAAGGTCTGCGCATGTTCCATTGTCACATTCTGGAGCATGAATCGGTCGGAATGATGGCGCAATTGATGGTGGAATAGCCCAAAAAAAACCTCGCAACTTGCCAGTCTAAGCAGCCCATAAAAAACTGGGTTCGCAGTGGCAATTTTATGGCGTGCATGGATTTCAGATACCCCGTGCACGCTGATTTGCCGTAAAATGTTTGCATGTAAATCAACTGAACTGACCTTATGAACTCGCCCAGAACAACCGAACCATCCCCTACTAATTCAAACCGCTTGACCGATGTGCAACTGCGCTTGGGTGGCGTTGCCTGTGTCGCGTGTACCGATTTAATCGAGCGCGATTTAAAAACCGCTGATGGCGTGATCAATCCAACCGCGAATTACACTTTGCGCCGCGCATTCTTACAAATTGACCCCTCCAAAACCAGCGTGGATTCGGTGATTGCGCGGATTGAAAAACTCGGCTATTACGCTTATCCTGAGTCGGCCAATGAGATGGGTGAAGCCGAGAAAAAAAATCAACGGCGTGAGTTTTTCCGTATGTTGGTCGCCGTGCTGTTGATGATGCAATCGATGATGTTTATGTATCCGTACTATTTTGAACACACAGATATGGACATGAGCACCGATGTGTTGATGCGTTGGTCAAATTTATTTCTCACTTTGCCTGCGGTATTTTACTGTGCTGTACCGATTTTTCGCGGTGCGTGGGCGGAATGGCGGCTGCGTCAAATCGGTATGGACACGCCCGTGACGATTGCGATTTGGGTGGCGTTCATCGCCAGCACGGTCGCGGTGTTCACGGGCGAAGGTCATTTATATTTCGACTCAGTGACGATGTTTGTCGCCTTGTTGCTGGTGGTGCGTTACATTCAAAATCGCGCCTTGAGCAAAGCAGGCTTGTATCTGAACAATGTGTTGCAACATCAGCGTTTGTTTGCCGAGCGTGTGCAAGATTACCCAACGCAAAAAAATGCTGAACTCATCCCAGCCGATGAGCTCAGAATTGGTGATGTGATTTTCATTGCTTCAGGTGAAGTTGTGCCGCATGATGCCGAGCTCATCGAAGGGCAAACCGCTTGTTCGCAAGCCCTGCTCACGGGTGAGAGCGTGCCGATTACCAAACGCGTGGGTGATGTACTTTTGGCGGGCTCGATGAATATTGAGCAAGGGATTTATGCACGCATCACACAATCCAATGACCACTCTGAACTGGCGGCGATTGAGCGACTGGCACACAAAGCGGCATTGCACAAACCCGCTTTGGCACTACTCGCCGAAAAAGCCGCGCGGGTATTTCTTTGGGGCTTATTGCTGGTCAGTGCGGGTGCAGCGGTATATTGGTATCAGCACGACCCATCGCGCGTGGTGGAAATTGTGGTCGCCGTATTGGTGATTACCTGTCCGTGCGCCTTGGCATTGGCTGTGCCAACGGTGATGACCGCGGCACAAAGCGCGCTCGCCGAACGGCATGTGCTGGTGATTCAACCCGAAGCGATTGAGAAACTCGCCAAGGTCAATCAATACGTATTTGATAAAACAGGCACGCTGACCGAAGACGTACAAACCTTGCACACCGTGCATTTGAGCGAACACGCTGTGGCAATGAATATGACCGAGGTGGACGCGCTGCAAATCGCCGCAACGCTCGAAGCCGCCTCGCGCCACCCGATTGCCCTTGCATTGCGCAAAGCACTGCAAGAACACAACACGCCTGAGCGTATGAACGATGTGATGGCGATGGAACTGGTGGTGGGGCAAGGGGTCACTGGGACTTTGTTGGATCAAAATTATCGCATCGGCAAACCGCCCTTCGCGCTCAATCGAGAGCCTGTTGCCAACGAAATTCCCACAACCGAACAAGGCTATAGCGTCGCCGTATTGAGCGTGCAAAACGGTGATACTTGGGACGCGCTCGCGTGGTTCGCGCTGTCGGATCGCACGCGTGCAGGCGCACAGGCATTGATAAAGCAACTACAAAAAACCGCCAGCATTGCCCTGATTAGTGGTGATAAAACCGATGTGGTACAGGGCTTCGCCCACAGCATTGGTTTGGATGCGCAAAATGTCGTTGCCAATGCACAGCCACAGGATAAACTCGACTGGGTACGCGCACGCCAAGCGCAAGGCTACCGCATCGCCATGACGGGCGATGGGTTAAACGACGCACCAGTGTTGCAACAAGCCGACGTGGCGATTGCCATGGGGCAAGGTGCGTCCCTCGCACAAATGCAAGCGGATTTGGTCGTGCAATCCTCCGATTTAAACGACATTTACGCCGCACACATGATTGCGCGACGCACACAACTGTTGATAAAAGAGAATTTGGCTTGGGCATTGTTGTACAATGTCATCGCCATTCCATTGGCGGCGGTGGGCTGGGTCACGCCGATTGTCGCCACCATCGGTATGTTGGCTTCATCGATGATTGTGGTCACCAATTCCTTGCGGATTTTACGTTATCAACCCAATCTAAACAGCACAGAGTCTTGACATGGACATCTTATTTTTACTCATCCCTTTAAGCCTGCTTTTGGTGTTTGCCATCATCTACGCGATTTGGTGGGCGGTGGACAGAGGGCAATTTGAAAACGTTGAAAAACACGGTGACGAAATCTTGTACGATGACGACAGCGTGCACACCGAAGCCAAATCATGAACATCGAACAGTGGCGCGAATACCTGCTCAGTTTCCCCGCAAGCGTTGAAGAAATGCCTTTTGGTCCCGAAGTGCTGGTGTATAAAGTCGCGGGTAAACTATTTGCGCTGCTCAGTTGGCAAGATGAACCGATGAGCATCAACCTAAAATGCGAGCCCAACCTCGCGCTGCAACTGCGCGACACCTATCCTCAAGTCACGGCAGGCTACCATATGAATAAAAAACACTGGAACACCGTGGTCATGGATGGTGGTTTGGAGGATGCGCACCTCAAGGAGTGGGTGCAGGCTTCGTATGATTTGATTTACAACGCACTACCGAAAACAACTCAAGTGCAATTGCGTGTGCGCTAAAGATTGGATGGGCGGCACGCGCCCGCCATCCCAACACCTCAATCGTGTTTGACCCATATCAATTGATTGACATCATAACCCAAGGCTTTTGCTTGTTTGAGGTAATCCGCTTTGACCGCATCAGGAATGCTTTTCGTGCGGGACAATAGCCACAGGTAGTCCGTACTGCGCCCCGCAATCAAAGCGTATTGATAGTCTTTGTCCAAAGCCACAATGTTGTACGCGCTGTAAAACGGACCAAAAAATGACACTTCCAAAGCCCCCTCGTTGGGCGTGTTTTTGAACTTGGCTTTACCTTGCGCCTGTTTCCATTGCTCGGTTTTGTAATTAAAGCCTTTATTGACGACCTTAATGCGAGCGTCATCTAATTTTGAATACTCTGCGCTGGTGTTATTTAAATTGCGTTCAAACCAAAAGTCCAAACGCGCAATTTCATACCACGTACCCAAATACTTATTGGCATCGAAGTTTGTGACCACGGGGACGGTCTGTGCCGTGCTGCCACAGCCCAACAAACATGCGGTCACAATGGCTAAAACAAAACGGGTGAATTGAGTGCTCATGGTGGTATCCTTATCCATATCATCAATCCGCAGTTTATCGCAATTCAGTCTATCCTGTGTGTCGGTCAATCACGCCACCCATCTGCGAACTTCAACATCTACCGCCACCGCCATTACAACTGCAATTGACTCTCAAACCACCGCTCCTGCGCCGTTATCGGATCAACAAACCCAATCGAGCGCGCCAATAATTTCAACGGTTTGTCGTAATCCACCCCATCCATCGCTGTTGCCACGGGGTATAGACCATCGTTGAGCAAAGGCATGCCCAGTGTCATCA
>JAGNWC010000070.1 GCA_017986195.1 Hydromonas sp. | reverse complement strand
CAGCAAACATGTTTTTATTTTTCTTATGGGTTGTCAAACGCCACACCACCCCTGCAACGACAGGGACAAATGCCGCTGCAAAGCCAATCAAAGCGATGGTGCTCAAATGTTCTTTAATGGCAATGCGGTAACCAAACAACGTGAACTCAAATTGACCAAAAAAATATCCGCCCCAAACAAACAGAACCACCCATAGGATGGCACCCAAAATATTCCATTTTTGAAATTTACCAAACGACATTTCAGAAATTCCCGCGACAAATGGCACGAAGGTGCGGATCACCGGTAAAAACCGTGCCATCACCAAGGCTTTACCTCCATGTTTTTCATAAAAATCATGGGTTTTGCGCAAATGCTCGTGCGAGAACCAAGGGGTGTCAATTTCATACGCTTTGTGTCCAATTTTACTGCCAATCCAATAATTCACGGTATTGCCCAAAACCGCCGCAAAAATCAATAAAAACGTCAACACCCACGCATTCATCAAACCATCTGCCGATAAAGCACCCGCCAAGAACAGCAACGAATCCCCTGGCAAAAACGGAAACACCACCAAACCCGTTTCACTAAAAATCACCGCGAATAAAATACCGTAAATATAAGTACCATACTGAATCACCAAATCGCGTAATTGCTCATCGATGTGCAACATGATGTTTAACAAGCCTTGTATTGAATCCAAAACCATTCCTTTATCTGTGTTTAAGCACTAAAAATCGTGGGCATGATAGCACGGGCTTGGGGGTTCTTTATGTAAATTTATGGGATGTGTTCAACACATATTTCACGAGATGCTCTGTCTATTGGGTGCTGTGCAGATTGCACTGATTGGGCTGTCCGTCTTGATGCAGTTGGTGTACGGCATGACGTTGGTTTTTAAGGGTCATTATTTCAACAACTGTTTGATGCAAACACGCAGCGATTTTTTTGTCATATTTTTGTCATCATTTTTCACGCCAATGTTTCATATAATGCGATTTTTTGCAAAGGTTTAACATGACAGGTACGCACCCCTCCATGCAAGCGTGGTATGCACAATTGTCCTCAGAAATCATGGATGATTATGATGAATTTTTAGAAATGGAATTGGAGGACATTGATACTCAGGGTGAGCATTTATCCTCCGACTCGACCCTTGATAGAGGGATTTATTTCAAAGAATTACTGCGTTTGCAAGCCGAATTGGTTAAGCTACAAGACTGGATTCAACACACCAAACAAAAAGTGGTGGTGATATTTGAGGGGCGCGATGCCGCAGGCAAAGGCGGCGTGATTAAGCGCATCACGCAACGACTCAATCCGCGCGTGGTGCGCGTCGCCGCCCTGCCCGCACCGAATGACCGCGAGCGCACACAGTGGTATTTTCAGCGTTATGTCTCGCATCTACCTGCGGGTGGTGAGATGGTGATTTTTGACCGCAGTTGGTACAACCGTGCGGGTGTTGAGAAAGTCATGGGCTTTTGTACCGATGATGAGTACGAAGAGTTTTTCCGCTCGGTGACGGAGTTTGAAAAAATGTTGGCGCGTTCAGGCATACGAATTTTGAAATATTGGTTTTCGATTTCGGATGAAGAACAACACAAACGGTTTTTGAGCCGCTTGAACGATCCGCTCAAACAATGGAAATTCTCCGCGATGGATTTGGAAAGTCGTCGCCGCTGGGAAGCCTACACTCAGGCCAAAGAAACCATGCTCGAGCGCAGCCACATCACCGAAGCACCGTGGTGGGTCGTGCCTGCGGTGGACAAAAAGCGCGCGCGTTTAAACTGCATCAGTCATTTATTGGCACAAATGCCTTATCATGAAATCGACCGACCGCGCATTGAGTTGCCTGAGCGCACGCGTCACCCTGACTACGTGCGCCACCCTGTTCAACCGACAATGATTGTGCCTGATTTGTATTGAGTTTTTACATCGAGTACTGCATCCAATCATGACATCGGATTCTCAAGCCATCAAACCACTGTGACGCAACAGCGCATCGACATTCGGCTCGCGCCCAACAAACGCCCTGAATGAATCCATCGCAGGGCGCGAACCCCCCACCGAAAGGATATCGCGCCAATATTTTTGACCCAGTTCGGGATTGAGCAGTGGTGCGCCTTGCGCGTGCGCGGACTCAAATTGTGCGAACACGTCGGCCGATAAAACCTCTGCCCATTTGTAACTAAAATAACCCGCCGAATAACCACCCGCAAAAATATGGCTGAAACTGTGCGCAAATCGGTTAAATTCTGGCACAGGCACAACCGACACCCGTTTGCGCACATCGTTCATGATGTCAAAAATCAATTCTTTTTGTTCGGGCGCGTATTCGGCGTGCAGACGCAAATCGTACAAAGAGAACTCAACTTGGCGCAACATTTGCATGCCCGATTGAAAGTTTTTCGCCGCAAGCATTTTATCAAACAATGCGCGTGGCAAAACTTCGCCCGTTTGCGCGTGCGCGCTCATGCTCGAGAGCACCTCGTAATCCCAGCAGAAATTCTCCATAAACTGACTGGGCAACTCAACCGCATCCCATTCCACACCACGAATGCCCGACACATCCATATCGCCGACCTGCGTGAGCAAATGATGCAGCGCGTGACCCGATTCGTGAAACAAGGTCAACAAATCATCGTGGTACAAATAAGTATCGGCTTCGTTTTGCAACGGCGCGGTGAAATTGCACACCATATGCGCCACGGGGGTCTGCACTGCATCGCCGAGTTGGCGACGCACACGCACTTCATCCATCCACGCGCCCGAATTTTTACCAGGGCGCGCGTAGGGATCTAAATACACGCCACCGATGGTTTGCCCATTGCTATTTTTCACCTCAAAATACTGCACGTCTTTGTGCCAAACCTGCGCCTTGGGTTGCGCCACCAATTGAACTTTGAACAAAGACTCAATGACTCGAAACAAGCCTGCCAAAGATTTTTGCAAAGGAAAATAGTTTTTCACCTCTTGCTCAGAAAATGCGTATTGCTGCTCGCGCAGTTTCTCACTGGCATAAGGCAGATCCCAAGCCTGTAGGTCATTGAGTTGCAAGTGGGTGCTTGCAAACGCGCGCAATTGCGCCATGTCCTGCTCGGCAAAAGGTCGCGCCTTATCCGCCAAATCGAGTAAAAACTGAGCAACCTGAGACACCGACTCCGCCATTTTAGATGCGAGCGAGACCTCGGCATGGTTGGCGTAGCCGAGCAATTGCGCCTCGCGTTGGCGAATTTCCAGCAAACGTTGCATGATGGCGGTGTTGTCCAAATTCGTATCGCCCAAATCCGATGCGCGGATCGCATTCGCACGGTAAACCCGTTCACGCAAAGCGCGGTCATCCGCGTATTGCAAAACGGGAAAGTAACTCGGGTAGTGCAAAGTGATTTTGTAGCCGTCGCGCCCCTCGACGGTCGCGGCTTCGCGCATCGCAATCACATTGTCCTCTGGAATGCCTGCCAGTTCATCGTGTCGCGCGTAGTACGCATAGGCATTGGTCGCATCCAAAACATTTTCAGAGAACTTCGCCTGTAATTGCGCCGCTTCGCTTGCCAATTGGGCATACTCAGCACGAGCCTCGCCTTTCAATAAAGCACCCGACAGCGCAAAATCACGCAAGGCATTGGTCACGATGCGCTGGCGCGTGGGTGTCAAACTTGAAAACATCGGTTCTTTTGCCAAGGCTTGATAGTGCGCCAAGAGGGTCTCGTTTTGCCCCAGCTCGGTCCAAAACTCAGTCACTTGAGGTAAAAATTCGTTGTACGCGGCGCGCCATTGCTCGTTATCAACCACATGGTGCAAATGCGTCACCACCCCCCACACGCGTGAGAGTGCCTCGATGGCATCGTTCAAATACTCGACAAAATTGTCCCAATTCACTGCTTGCTCATCCAAACGCACCACTGTATCCATGGCTTCACGCGCACGCGTCAAAGTGGTTTGCATGGCAAACGCCACATGCTCGGGTTGAATGTCTGCCCAACGCGGCAGGTCACTGAGATCCAAAAGAGGGTTGTTGTTTTCAAAATTCATAACGTGATACATCCAAAAAATAATCAGCCTGCATTATGCCATCTTTGCTATTTTTAAGGGTGTAGTACAATAATGCGTTCAATCAATTGGCATCAGGAGACAACATGGGCGTCACGATTTATCACAACCCCAAATGCGGCACCTCGCGCAATACCTTGGCGATGATACGCCATGCAGGTTTTGAACCCGTCATCATCGAATACCTCAAAAATCCACCGACGCGCGCGCAATTGGTTCAGTTGATTGCGGACACGAGCTTGAGCGTGCGCGAGGTGATGCGCAGCAAAGAAACGATTTTTAGTGAACTGGGTTTGAATGATGCGGGGCTGTCCGATGAGCAATTGATTGATGCAATGATGGCGCATCCGATTTTAATCAATCGTCCGATTGTGGTGAGCGAGTTGGGCACGAAACTGTGCCGTCCTTCAGAGTTGGTGTTGGACATTTTGCCTGCGTCGGCACAAGGCGGAACGTTTACCAAAGAAGATGGCGAAGTGGTGCAACTGAAGTAACTGAAGAATCATCAACGCCAACGGTTCAATGCCGCAAAGACTTTTTTGGGGTAATCCAACCGCCCCAAACTACCGTTGTAGCGGCCGAGCGCACGCACCAAGTCACCATTTTCCATGTCCAAATAATGGCGCAGAATCACGCAACCGTAACGCACATTGATGCGCGCATTGTGTAGATTTTTGACCTGCCCATCGCCAATGGTTTTGACCCAAAACGGCATGACTTGCATCAATCCACGTGCACTTGCGCGGCTGACAGCTTGGGGGTTGAATTGGCTTTCTACTTCAATCACCGCCATAACCAAAGCAGGTTCTAAACCCGCGCGGTGGGCTTCATAATCAACGATGGAGAGCAATTGCTGGCGCGTTGATGCCACAGGAATGTAGCGCAGCAAACGCGCACTGCTGCGCATCTGCCATGCTTGATATGCGTCGATTTCTTCTGCACTGAAAAATGGCCGTTGCATCGGTGCACTCGCTAAAATCGATTGACGTAGCAGCGTGCGCACGCTGTCCGCCAGCACCTCTGGCCTTTGCGCGCCTGCGTGTGCCAGCAATCCCCAAGTGAGCAACCACACAAACAGCGTAGAGCGCACCCCACGAACAATCTGGGCGACTCGAACCCGTTGGTTCTCGCCCACGTTGCACTGACGATGGTGGTGGGTGCGCATACGCATGGTTTATTGGCTGAGTTTTTATTGACCCAGTTGCGCCAACACGTGCGCAGCAATTTGTGACACTTCGATTTTATCAGCGGGCGCACCTGTGCTGCTGCTTCTACGGTGAACATACTCGACCACACCTTCTTTGAGTCCGCGCTCACCAACCGTCACACGATGCGGCACACCGATGAGCTCCCAGTCAGCGAACATCGCCCCTGGGCGTTCACCACGATCATCCAAAATCACGTCCACACCTGCATCCAGCAAGGTTTGGTACAAGTCCTGTGCGGTTTGCGCGACCTGCTCGCTCTTGTCCGCGCCGACAGGACAAATCACCACGTTGAACGGTGCAATCGCTTCTGACCAGATGATGCCCTTGTCATCGTAATTTTGCTCAATCGCCGCGCCGACGATGCGCGTCACGCCGATGCCGTAGCACCCCATCACCAATGGCTGTGGCTTACCGTTTTCATCGAGAAAAGTCGCATTCATGGCTTCGGAGTATTTCGTGCCGAGTTGGAACACATGCCCGACTTCAATCCCGCGACAAATAGCCACTGTGCCGTTACCGTCTGGCGCAGGATCGCCAGCAACCACATTGCGCACATCGGCAATCAAATCTGGCTCAGGCAAATCACGCCCCCAATTCACACCCACATGATGGTAGCCTTCCTCATTCGCACCACAAATAAAGTCGGACATATTCGCCACGGTTTTATCGACGACAATTTTAACTGAGCCTGTGGGCGCGACGGGACCAATGTACCCAGGTTTGGTATTGAAGGTGGTTAAAATTTCAGCCTCGGTCGCAAAACGCGTTTCACCCAAAATTTTGGCAGCTTTGATTTCGTTCAATTCATGGTCGCCACGCAGTAAAACCAAAATAATTTCGGACTGAATCGCGCCATCTTTTTCAACCGTGTCTTTTGCCAACACCAATGATTTAATGGTTTGTTTTAAATCCACATTCAAAAATTTTGCCACGTCTTCGCACTTGGCTTGATTGGGCGTGGCGGTTTTTATCATCTGCTGAGTGGCTGACGCACGTGATGCAATCAAGCAAACCGCTTCAGCCGCTTCGATGTTCGCCGCATAATCAGAGTTGGGGTTGTAAACAATGTCATCTTCACCCGTCTCGGCAATCACATGAAATTCGTGCGAACCTGAGCCACCAATTGAGCCATTGTCTGCCGCCACGGCGCGAAACTTCAGTCCCAAGCGGTTGAATATCGCCATATAGGCATTGAACATTTTCTCATAACTGATTTTCAAACTCGCTTCGTCTTTGTCAAACGAATACGCGTCTTTCATAATGAACTCACGCCCGCGCATCACGCCAAAACGCGGACGGATTTCATCGCGGAACTTGGCTTGAATTTGATACCAATTGACAGGCAATTGCTTGTAACTTTTGAGTTCGCGTCGTGCGACATCGGTGATGACTTCCTCGTGCGTGGGTCCAACCACAAAATCGCGCTGATGACGATCTTTGAAACGCAGCAACTCAGGACCGTATTGCTCCCAACGACCCGATTCTTGCCACAACTCCGCAGGTTGCACCGCAGGCATGAGTAGCTCAATCGCCCCAGCGCGGTTCATCTCTTCGCGCACAATGGCTTCAACCTTGCGCACTGAGCGCAACCCAAGCGGCATCAAAGTATAAATTCCGCTGCCGATGCGTTTAATCATGCCCGAACGTATCATCAATTGGTGGCTGATAATTTCTGCTTCTGCTGGGGCTTCTTTGAGGGTGGAGATGAAAAATTGACTGGCTTTCATGGTGGTTGGAATCTTTTCTAAAAATTGAAAATGAATGTTAAATCAGCGGGTTAAACA
>JAGNWC010000069.1 GCA_017986195.1 Hydromonas sp. | reverse complement strand
TTGCTGATTAATGCGGGGATGTCGGGCTCATTTTTTACCTTTGTTGGGCTGTGGGGCGCGCCGTATTTGATGCAGGCGCATGGCATGAGTAAAGCGTCCGCCTCATTTCATTTGTCATTGTGGGCTTTGGGCTTTGCGGTCGGCTGCTTTTTTATCGGTTCATTGTCCGATCGTTTGGGGCGGCGTAAGCCTGTGATGATTGCGGTCTCTCATCTGTACGCATTGATGTGGTTGGTATTGCTCTCGTGTGTGGCTTTGCCCGTTGCGCTCTCATACACACTATTTGTAGGGCTGGGGGTGTTGACTTCGGGCTTTAGTTTGACTTGGGCGTGTGCCAAAGAGGTCAACGCACCCAAATTATCAGGTATGTCCACCAGTGTGGCGAATATGGGCGGATTTCTCACGACCGCATTGATGCAACCCTTTGTCGGTTGGGTGATGGATTTTGGCTGGACGGGCGCGATGCTCGGCGGCGCGCGTGCTTATGATGTGCGCACGTGGCAATACGGTATGGCGGTGATGACCTTGATGGCGATACTGGGCGCGATGTCCACGTGGTGGTTGCGCGAGACGCGCTGTCGCAATATTTGGCAAGAGAAAAAACAAAATCATTAAAAAAAGGCGAACAGTGCGTTCGCCTTTTTTAGTGAATGCGTGGCGAGGATTTAAGAAAAATCCATACCGCCGACCACTTGGCTAAAGCCGCCATCGACATAGGTGATTTCGCCTGTGATGCCTGAAGCCAAGTCCGAGAGCAAGAACGCAGCCGCATTGCCCACATCTTCAATCGTGACGTTGCGGCGAATCGGTGCAGAGGCTTCAACCTCGGACAAAATTTTGTCAAAGCCTTTGATGCCTTTGGCAGCGAGGGTGCGAATTGGACCAGCCGAAATGCCGTTGACGCGCGTGCCTTTGGGGCCCATGCTGTTGGCCAAATAGCGCACCGAGGCTTCGAGCGAAGCTTTTGCCAAACCCATGGTGTTGTAGTTGGGCACGACTTTCATTGCGCCCAAATAAGTCAGAGTCAACAGCGCAGAGTGCTCAGAGAGCATCGGTTGCGCGGCTTTTGCCAATGCAGGAAAACTGTAGGCAGAAATGTCATGCGCGATTTTAAAACCTTCGCGGCTCAAGCCTTCAAGGAAGTCACCTGCAATCGCTTCTTTCGGCGCAAAGCCAATTGCGTGTACCAAACCGTCCAGTTGTGGCCAAGTTTTGCGCAGTTCAGCAAACACCGCATCAATTTGCGCATCGTCACCGACATCGCACTCGAACACCAAGTTGGAACCAAATTCATTGGCAAACTCAGTGATACGCTCTTTGAAACGCTCGCCGACGTAAGTGAATGCCAACTCGGCACCTTCGCGGTGGCAGGCTTGCGCAATGCCGTAGGCAATCGAGCGGTTGGACAATACGCCTGTGATTAAAATGCGTTTACCTTGTAAAAATGCCATGGGGTTCTCCTAAAATGGTGGACAAATTAAATTATTTTTTCTTTGCTTTTTGGGTGATTTCTTTGGTTTTGGTGCTTTTTTGAGTGGTCTGAGTCAGTGTCTTTTTTGTGGGTTGGGTGCTTGGTTTTTCTAATGTTTTAATTTTGCTGTTTTTGCTTGCGGGCTGAGGCGCTTTTACAACAGTTTTTGCCGTTGATTTTTCGGTGGTTTTTGCTTTTTTGAGCGAGGCTGCAGGTTCTTTGGTTTTTGAGTTTTTACTTGCTGCTGTGGTCACTGGTGGCACTACTTTGTCCGTTTTTGCCTTCAACGGGGTTTTGGTTGCGGCAACAGTTTTGCGATCCGTTTTTTTAGTGGGGGATTTGTTGACCGATTGCGCAATCTCTTTGTCTTTGTTTTTTTCTATTTTGAGTGATTTTGCAGTAGTTGTGGGTTTGGTTGCCATCACGGTTTTTTTCACAGGGACAGCGGGCGCGGCTTTGGGTTTAATTGGATTGCTGGTTTTGACCACGTTTTTAATTGGGCTTGGGTGTTTGACATAAGCAATCGCTTGTTCGCCAGCCTCATTGATGGGTGGATTTTCGATGGTTGTCAAGGCAGCAACGCTCGAGGTTGCCTGCGCGGGTACAGTCTCGAGAACGCTGTTTGCCGTGATGGGCGCGTTGATTGTGGTGTTCGTTTGTGCCAGTTCTTGCGTGGCAAGAATGACGGAGGCAGTCGGTGTGGTAACAGGATTCAGCAGTGGCGCGTCTTGTGCTGAGAGGGTGGGCGTGGTTGTGTTGGTTGTAAGGGTTGTTCGCTCGTCTGGCAAAGTGTGCACGCTCGTGGGCTCGACGCTGACGAGATTGAACGGCATATCTTTTGCAGTGATCTGGGTATCGAGCGAGTTGCTTGCCGCGACAGGAATGCTCGGTGGATTTTTGATTAATTGAGACAAACTATCGGCATCGCCTTGGTGGGCGACCAAGCCAGTGCTCAATTCTTGATTGGTTGTCCATTTGGGTGTGCTCGGCAGCGCACGAATGGTATCGTTGGTCTGCGTGATGAGGTTCGCGGCTGTGTTAGCAGGCGTTGAATTGGCCAAATAAATTGCTGCATTTTGATCAATGCCATCGTTAAAGCCAACGCCCCCCGTGCTCGAACGTACCGTTGAGTTCAGTGCCATATAAGGAATTTCATCGTTTTTGTTGATACGGGGGACGATGAGTGTTGAGTTGGCCTGTATGTAACCGTGGTGATTGGGGATGCCGTTGAGTTCGCGCAGACGGTATTCATCAGTGTTGTATTTTTTGGCAATGTCAGCAAGGGCTTCAGAACTGTAGGTGGTGTAGGTGGTGAGCGTTGCCAATTGCCGTGAACGGTTTGAAAATGCATTGCGCAGTTCGTTGGCACGTTCGGTCGGAACCAAAATTTTACTGCCCACTGCAGCGACAACCACAGGTTTTTTGTGTGCTGGATTCAGGCGTTTGAATTCTTCTTCGGACATGCCCGCTAACTGCGCGGCTGCAGACACATCAATGTCGCGCGTGACCACAACCGCTTCATGTCGTGCGCGATTATGTACCTTGGGCAAGGTGATGCCATACAGAGTGGGGTTGCTGACAATGTTTTTAATCGCTTGTAATTTAGGGACGTATTGACGCGTTTCGGTCGGCATTTTGATGTCCTGATAACTGCCAGTACCGCCTGTTGCATAGGAACGATTGATTGCTTTAGAGACGTTGCCTTGTCCCCAATTGTAGGCGGCCAATGCCAAATGCCAGTCACCAAATCGGTCATACAGCCTTTGTAAGTAAGTCAAGGCGGCATCGGTGGATGCAACAACATCGTTGCGCTGGTCGCTGAAGCGGTTTTGGTTGAGTGAATAATCGCGTCCTGTCGCGGGCATGAATTGCCACAAACCTGAGGCTTTGGCCGAAGATTTGGCAGAGGTTACAAAAGCCGATTCTACGAACGGCAATAAAGCGATTTCGCTGGGCATGCGGCGGCGTTCAACTTCATCCATGATGAGGTATAAGAAGTCACTTGAACGCTCGGTCATGCGCCCAACATAGTCAGCCCTCGAGGCGTAGTAATTTTCTTTGGCAAGCACCTCATCATTGTACAAATTGGGCATGGCGTAATTGTCGCGAATGCGTTGCCACAAGTCGTTCGAGTTGGTGTGTATGGGTTTTACGTTATGAGGATGCTTGCTGCCCTGCCCAGTGGGGCCTGTGGCGCACGCAGTCACAAACAGGAGGCTGGTGCAAATGAATACATTTTTTGCAGTATGTATCAAGTTAAAACACTTCATTTTGGTCAAAATGCGTAACATAAACATCCTAAATTTCAACTGATACCATGGTCAATGGTTTCATTGTTTGGGTGTCACGGCAACGTAGAGGGTCGCGCCATGACGGAATGTGTTTTTAAAACTGGTTTTTCAATTCACGACACAGTGAGAATAAGGCAAACGCCGAGCCTTCGGTTTTAATTTGGTGCGCAGCCATTGCGTCGGCAATCTGCGGCTTTTGTGCTGCCAATGCCATCAATCCTGCGACCCAATCGGCATCATCAGGACGCTCAATCGCGCGGCAATACGGATTGATTTGTTTTTCAATCGCCAGTGTGGACGGCAGGCTCGCCAAGCCATTCGCGCGCGCATATTTTACCTGATTTAAGTGGTTTTGCGTGGGCAAATGGTTGCTTTGAATCGCCAAAGCAAAGTTTAAATTGGCTTCGGTGTATTCGTGTGCACAAGCAATTTGCGTGGCATCGGGCAGTTGCATGATGCGCTTGAAACTATCAAACAACTGTTGCATCGTGCCGTCAAACACCCGTCCGCAACCCCCACTAAATAAAGTGTCGCCGCAGAATAACACGCCAGTTTGCAACAAATGTGGACAGTAATAACTGATGTGGTCAAAGGTGTGCCCAGCGGTCTCGAGTACTTGCATGACGATGTCGCTGTGGGATAAAATCAAAGTGCACGGCGCGCGAACGCGCTCAGTTAGTCCAGCAATGCGCTCGGAGTCACCGATGATGCGCCCCGTGACCAAAGGCGTGAGTTCGGCGATGCCCTCAACATGGTCATAGTGGTGGTGGGTAATTAGAATATCGGCAAGTATTAAGCCATGCTGCGCGATATAATCACACACGGGTGCTGCCAGCGATGGGTCTATTACCCACGCATGGGTTTCATTTCGGATTAGCCAAATATAATTATCGGTGCGGCACGGCAGGGCAATCAATTGGTAGGGCATAATACGGCGCATCCTTTTTTTATTCAAACAACAATTATCCAACCGTCATCAGGTCATCACACATGAATTCAAATCAGTCCTCTGATTCAACCCATCCCAACCCTTGGGACAATGTTGCGGGGCGGTATGTGACCCAATGGGAATCACAGGTACTCGGACAATGGGTCGGCGATGTATTTGGCTATTATGCCATTCAATTGGGGCATCATGGGCGAATCGCCTGTTTGCGGGATAATCGCTGCTCGGAACGCTACGCGCTTGAACAAGGGCAGAACGATGCTCATTTGAGTTCGCCCGATGCCGATGATGAGGTGCGCAGTTTAGACGTGCCTGATTTTGCCGTATTGCCGTTTGCCAGTGACAGCATTGATTTGGTGGTGTTGCCGCACACTTTGGATGAGCATCCCGACCCGCACGGTGTTTTGCGCGAGGCGTATCGCGTGTTGCGTGCTGAAGGGCGCATGATCATACTGGGCTTTAATCCGCTGAGTCTTTGGGGCGCGCAGGCTAAATATTGTTCTTGGCGTGCAAGCGGTGTCCATTCATTCGGGTTTTATCCAAGTCTGCCTCACCCACCGATTCAAATTGGGCGCATCAAAGACTGGATTGAGTTGCTCAACTGCGATGTGGTGCGGGGTGCGTATGGTTGTTACGCGCCGTTTGTTCAAAGCGAACGTTGGCAAACACGTTGGCACTGGATGGAGGACGCGGGCGACCGATGGTGGGGTTTTGCGGGTGCGGTGTATGCTTTGATGGTGGTCAAACGCGTGTATTCGCCGACTTTGGTTGGCTTGATTAACGAGAAAAAATCGAACAAAAAATGGGTCGCGCAAGTGGCCACGTCCAGTATTCAAACCAGTACTCAAATCAATTCAGACAACACATAAAATGACACCTGTACCTAAAAAAGTAGCGTTATACACCGACGGCGCGTGCAAAGGCAATCCAGGCGTGGGTGGCTGGGGCGCGTTGTTGCGCTATGGCGCGCATGAAAAAGAATTGTTCGGCGGCGAGGTGCATACCACCAACAACCGCATGGAATTAACCGCCGTGATTGAAGGCTTGCGCGCGTTGAAAAAACGCAGTCGCGTCGAAATCTATACCGATTCAAAATACGTCCAGCAAGGCGTGACCGAATGGTTGGCGGGTTGGAAAGCGCGCGGTTGGAAAACCGCGAGTAAAAGCCCTGTGAAAAACGATGATTTATGGAAAGATTTGGATGCGCTATTGGGCACGCACGATTTGAGTTGGCATTGGGTCAAGGGTCACGCAGGGCATGTGGACAATGAACGAGCGGATGAGTTGGCAAACAAAGGTGTTGCCCTAATTCAAGTCGAACAAGGACAATAAGGATACATTAAAAATGCGCTACATCATATTGGATACCGAAACCACGGGTTTGGATCCCAATCAAGGACACAAACTCGTCGAAGTTGGCGCGGTGGAAATGATCGACCGCCAACTGACAGGCAAGCATTTTCACCATTACCTCAATCCTGAGCGAGAGTCGGATGAGGGCGCGCTTGGCGTGCATGGATTGACCACTGAATTTTTGAGCGACAAACCACTGTTTAAAAGCATTGCGCAAGACTTGTTGGATTTTATCGATGGCGCGACCGTGCTGATACACAACGCGCCGTTTGACACCAAATTCATCAATGCCGAACTGGCGTTGCTCGATATGCCCGAAATGCACCGCGTCTGTGTGGTTGAGGACACCTTGGCAATGGCCAAACAAATGTTCCCAGGCAAACGCAACAACCTTGATGCGCTGTGCGAACGGCTGGGTGTGAACAATGCGCACCGCACCTTGCACGGCGCGTTGCTGGATGCGGAAATTTTGGCTGAAGTGTATCTGGCGATGACGCGTGGGCAAGAAACCTTATCGATGGACATTCACGCGCCAGCGCAAGCAGGCTCAGAGCACAGTATTGATGTCGGTGGTTTGAGGCTTGCGAGCATCGCGTTGGACGATGACGATGTGATGGCGCACACCGCTTACCTTGAGCAAATGGCAAAAAAATGCAAAGATGGCGTGGTGTGGATGGCAGGGCCTGTCAACGAAACCCATTCACCCACAATATAATTGAATCATGGAGTAAAAAAATGAGTTTACAATCCGAATCCAGCGTGCGTGCACTGTTGAAATCATTTTTCACCTTTGGGGCTTTGCAAATAGTGGTGTGGCTCATAGCGGGCGTGGCAATATGGTTCTTATCCCGTTGGATACCCTTGTGGATATTGGCTTTTGGGATAATCGCTATTCTTGGATTGTTATTGATTTTGGGCAACCCACAAAACCCACAAAAGCGCGCCGACATGCTGAAAGACATTGAACCACCCAAGTAAGCCATCTGGCTGCAAGCGGTGACCACAGGCGTGTTAGAGTGGTACTTGTTTCAAAAGTTACGAGTGGTTAGACTGGT
>JAGNWC010000068.1 GCA_017986195.1 Hydromonas sp. | reverse complement strand
CCACTGGGCGCATCCTCGGCGGTGGCATTGTCGGTACGGGCGCGGGGGATTTAATCTCTGAAGTGTGCCTTGCCATCGAAATGGGCGCGGACAGCATCGACATCGGCAAAACCATCCACCCACACCCGACACTGGGCGAATCCATCGGCATGGCGGCGGAGGTTGCAGACGGGCATTGTACGGATGTGCCGCCTGTGCGGAAAAAGTGATTGTTTTTGCTCAAACAAAAACGCCACAGGGTTATACTTGTAGCGTTTTTTTATGAGAGGTACATATCATGGTTCGAATTAGACGAGTGGGCTCAATTGGCACATAGGGGCAATTAGCATTTTGCGTAATCGCCCTTTTTCACTTTAAAGATTCGCACTTATACTTTTTGACGTCTTCGAGCGCGCAGATAAACAGGCCAGAGCCAAACCACCTGAACCAACACATAACCGATGACCGCCAAACCCACGCCCAAAAGTGGAATCCCGAGCAACAACGGCCAACCCATGCCCATCAGCCAGTCCCACATGCCACTGAACCAACCCTGCGACTGAGTGAGTGCTTGCATATCAGGCATGGGTGCATCCCCCGGAATAAACCAACGTCCGATTTGATATGCCAGCATATACAGGGGTACTATGGTCAAGGCGTTGCTATACAAGGTTGAAATTGCACCAACCAGCGCATTACCTCGCCATTTAACACACATCAGCACAGTGGTCGCCATTTGAATTGGCCCCAAAGGCAACAACCCGCAAAGCAGACCAAAGGCCAAGCCTTTGGCCAATGGGTTTCGGCTAAAACTCAGTATGTCGTGCTGATCCACCCATGGGCGAATCTTGTCACCCATAGGGCCATGCAACAGAGCCATGGCTTTGGGCTCTAAACTGCGAAACCAGCGTCTGAGATTCATGGCTGTTCCTTTTGAACCTTGGTTTCATGTTCAATTTCTTTTTGCCAAAGCGATGGTTCATCCGCTTTTTTACGACTACTCCAAATCGAGATAAGCATAGAACTACCAATCAGAGATGCCGTCACCGCTAAAGCAATGCCGATTGGGATTTTATAAAAATCAATCATCAGCATTTTTGTCCCGATAAACACCAACACCAAGGCTAAACCATAAGGTAGCAAGTGGAATCGATCGGCCAAATCCGCAAGCAAAAAGTATAAAGCACGCAAGCCCAAAATCGCAAAAATATTCGCAGTCAAGACGATAAACGGGTCATTGGTAATCGCAAAAATCGCAGGAATACTGTCCACCGCAAAAATCACGTCGGTCGTGCCGATTAAAATCAACACCACAAACAGCGGAGTGAAATATTTGACACCATTGACCATGATGCTGAGTTTTTCACCATGAAATTGTGTGGTGATGTTGATGCGTTTTTTTAAAAATTTCAGCACAGGGTTCATCTCAATGTCGGGGTCTTTGCCCGCAGTCAGCCACATCTTAATCCCCGTCACAACCAAGAACGCACCGAACACGTACAACAACCAATGAAATTTAGCCAACAACCATGCACCTGCGATAATCAATATGGCGCGTAGCACAATCGCGCCGATAATCCCGATGATCAGCGCACGTTTTTGCGACTCTGCGGGCACCGCAAAGTAGGTAAATATCATCAAAAAGACAAAAATATTGTCCACCGAAAGACTTTTTTCGACCAAATACCCTGTGATAAATTGCATGGACACGGTGTTTGCAACCGCACGTCCTTGACTGCTGTCCAAATACCACCACAGTAAAGCAACAAATACAAAGGAGAGTGAAAACCACAACACACTCCACCATGCCGCTTCTTTCATCGTGACTTTATGGGCTCCTTGCTTTTCCATAACCAATAAATCCACCGCAATGGCAAGCACCACAAAGACGACAAACCCCATCCACATCCACCATGTTCCGATTGTTTCCATGATTGATACCTCTTATAAAAGTAAATAGTAGTAAAAAAATTAATAATGTGTGGGTTGGTTCAGCAGGACATAAAAAAAGACCCAGAACCGCGACACCACACATGTGGCCAACAGTTCTAAGGTCTTGCTTACATTCAGTTTGTATCAATTAAATATGAATGCTTACATGCCGGAAATGAATCCTCATTTCGTAATGACGACAGTGTAATAAAGGAGCTACTCCCCAAAGAATGTTTTGATTGTATTTAGATTGACTAAATTAGTCAACCATTTTAATTGCGATCTGTTTGTCAGGAGTTCTGTCCACAGAATTACTGAGACAAAATGACTGTGCCGACACATAGATTGGTCTGCCAAAAGTGAGTAAACTCAAACCAATCCCTCAATCATGCTAACCCCCCGTAAAACCTTTCCCCCTTCCTTCTGCTATGATGGCAACAATCTTTTCACACCTTGCGTGCGAGCCTTTCTCAATAATTTTTCACAGGTGTTTTTATGGTGCTGCATTGGTTTCGTGCCGATTTGCGTTTGGCGGACAATCCTGCTTTGACGCAGGCGCAGGCTTTGGCCGAGCAGTTGGCTGTGCCGCTGTTGGCGTTATACATCAGCACGCCCGCGCAGTGGCGAGCGCATGATGTGGGCGACGCGCGGGTGGATTTCGAGGTGCGTTCGGTGCAGGCTTTGGCGCAGGATTTGTACGCACATGGGATTGATTTTCATTGTCTGACTTGTCCTGACTATGCGGCTGTACCACAATTGTTGTTGGATTGGTGTCAAGCACAGGGCATCACGCAGGTGTTTGCCAATCGTCAATATGAGTTCAACGAAACCGAACGGGACAGGAATGTCCATCGAATTTTGCGTAAAAACTCGATTGAAATCACATGGCATCACGACCAGTGTTTGATTGAGCCTGAGCGCGTGCGCACACAGAATGGTGATTGCTACACGGTATTCACGCCCTATAAAAACAATGTGTTGCGTCAATGGCACGCGCACATGCAGCACGCTTTGCCACGTATTGCGCCCATGCCTTCAACCGCATCTGATGCAGTCAAGCTGTGCGCTGTGCCCGAACTTGGTGATGCGTTTTGGGGCGATTACACACCCACGCCCCACACCCATGCGGATTGGGTCACAGGCGAGGATGCCGCGCAGGCACGTTTGGATGCGTTTTGTGCCGAGTCGCTCCATCGCTACGCGCAAGACCGCGACCATCCGAGCATCCGTGGCACAAGTGGGCTCTCGCCTTATTTGGCTGTTGGTGCGTTGAGCGCGCGCCAATGCTGGCATCGTGCGCAACTGGCTGTGCAGACTCAAGATGCATCGGAGTTGGCAACGGAAAAGTGGCAAACCGAACTCATCTGGCGCGATTTTTATCGCTACATCATGGTCGGCTTCCCGTATGTTGGACAAAACCTGCCGTTTAAAAAAGACACTCAGAGGGTCGCGTGGGACAAAGATGAAGCGGTTTTTGCCGCGTGGTGCGAGGGGCGCACAGGTTATCCGCTGGTCGATGCGGCAATGCGTTGTTTGAACGCCACACACTTCATGCACAACCGTTTGCGCATGGTTTGCGCGATGTTTTTGGTCAAGGATTTGTTGATTGATTGGCGTTGGGGCGAGCGGTATTTCGCGCAAAATTTGATTGATTTTGATTTTGCCTCGAACAACGGCGGTTGGCAATGGAGCGCGTCCACGGGCAATGATGCCGTGCCGTATTTTAGAATTTTCAACCCGACCAAGCAAAGCGAAACCTATGACGCACAGGGTACGTTCATTAAAAAATGGCTACCCGAACTGCGCGACTGCCCTGTCAAAGAAATCCACGCACCCAAAAATCCGCAGCAATTCGGCTACGCCGCGCCGATTGTGGTGCATGCCCAAGCACGTCAACGATTTTTAGAGGCTTGGCAGGCAATGTCAGTGGGTTTGAAAAAACAGTGGTCAGACTGAGTTAATATTGCACGAACGATGCCTCAAAGCGACCTCCTTGTGCTATTTGAATACATGTTTGTGATGATCGCTTGTGTTAGCATACTCGGCTTGGGTGTATGAAATTTGCCTTAATGAACCATAAGGAGTCATTCGATGAATCGTTCTTTTTTAACCTTGGGGGCTGCACTGGTGATGGTTGTGTCTTTGTCCGCCTGTTCCACCAATCAACCCGCGCAAACGGCCACACAAACGCCCACACAAAACAATCCCCCTGATATGCACACCTCACAAAATGCTTTGGATTGGCAGGGCACTTATAAAGGCGTGATGCCCTGCGCAGATTGTGAGGGCATTGCCACACAGTTGCAACTTTTACCCAATGGCACTTATGCGCTGAACACCCAGTATTTGGGCAAGGATAAAAAAGTGTTCGTGCAAAACGGCTCATTCACTTGGAATGCTCAAGGCAGTGCAATTAAATTGAACGGTATCAATCCAAACACTGCACCCACCCAATACCAAGTGGGTGAAAATCAGTTGTTTCAATTGAATTTAGCGGGTCAACGCATCACTGGTGATTTGGCTCCTCGTTATGTTTTAACCAAGGTGGTGGCTATGCCAATCGAAAATAAAAAATGGCAATTGATTGAGTTGCAGGGTCAAGCGGTCAAAGGCACGGCGGATACACATTATCTGATGCTGAGTTCGGACAAACACCAAGTGTCTGCCAAAGCAGGTTGCAATACGATGTTTGGCGGCTATGAAATCAAGCAACCGTTGCAATTGCGTTTCAAACAATTGGCATCGACCATGATGGCGTGTGACAATATGGCGGATGAAGCGACTTTGGCTAAAGTGCTCGAGATGGTGGATAACTATACAATTTCGGGCAATACCTTGTCTTTGAATAAAGCACGGATGGCACCGTTGGCTCGATTTAAGTTGATCAAATCCGAATAATTTTTTGTACAAAAATACCACCGAGATTCCAAACTGTTTTTGATATGACGCAAGATTTTTCACAACTCATGCCCTTGAATTTCTCGCACGTACTCACCCACATCGGTGAGCAGGTGCGCGCGCAACCCATTACAGGCAAAGTCGCCAGCTACATCCCCGAATTGGCCAAAGTAAGTCCAGAACACTTCGCACTGACTTTATATCATGTGGATGGCTCGTGCCACACCTACGGTGAGGCGGATGTGAAATTCTCGGTGCAGTCGATTGCCAAGGTGTTTTCGTTGGCGATGGTGTACGGACGTTTGGGCGAGGGGTTGTGGTCACGCTTGGGGGTGGAACCATCGGGTGATCCGTTTAATTCGTTGGCGCAGTTGGAGTTTGAAAATGGTATTCCGCGCAATCCGTTCATCAATGCCGGGGCTTTGGTCATCGCAGATATTTTGGTCAGTCATTGGGTCAATCCCAAAATGGCATTTTTAAATTTTGTGCAGCAATTGGTCGGGCATGAGCGTGTGGATTTTAACCCACAGGTGGCGCGCTCCGAAGCGACCCACGGGCATCGCAACGCGGCGTTGGCACACTTGATGAAATCATTTGGCAATCTGCACAATCCAGTCGAAGTGGTGTTGGATTTTTATTTCAATATGTGTTCGCTTGAGTTGACCACGAGCGAATTGGCGCGCGCTTTTCTGGTGTTTGCCAATTGTGGTCAGTTACCTGAGCGTGAACAAAGTATTTTGACTTTTAGCCAGACCCAGCGTTTGAATGCGATTATGCAGACTTGTGGTTTTTATGATGAGTCGGGCGACTATAGTTTTCGCGTTGGCTTGCCAGGCAAAAGTGGCGTTGGCGGTGGCGTGGCCGCAGTGTGCCCCGAGCAATACAGCGTTGCCGCATGGAGTCCCGCGCTCAATGCAAAAGGCAATTCAGTGCGCGGAATTGCCGCTTTGGAATTGCTCACAACTTATACTGCAAGTTCGATTTTTTAGTCGCCAGTAAGTTTGCTTTACCATTGCACCACAAAATACAGACACTCAAAGGACAACCATGTTTACACTTGAACAAATTGCCCAAACCCATGCCAAGATCAAAACAGGCGCGGACTTTCCACGCTACGTGCAGGACTTGAAAGCCTTGGGCATGGCGCATTATGATTTTTACGTCAGCGATGGACATTCGGAGTATGTCGCCACCACGGGCGAGCGTTTGAATGCACCTGCCAAGTACCCTGCTTTACAAGTTGCGCCTCGTGGCGATGCGGCTGCCTTGCGCCACACGATTGCGATTCACCAACAGGGTCAAACCGATTTTATGACGCTTTGCCAACAAGCCGCCGATGCGGGCGTGCGCTATTGGTGCACCGATGTGGTGAATTTACGCTGCGTGTATGTGGATGAAGCAGGCAGCGAAATTTTGATTGAGCCCATCCCCGATGCGAGTGCTTACTGACATTCTGAACCAATAATGCAGCACAAGTGAGCCATCACAATCATTTTGGATGGCTCGTATCATTTCATTTTGGTGACCAATCGGGATGGTGCCACAGGTAACGAATGTCCTTGTTGCGCCAAATGGTTTTGACCAAATCGAAGAGTTCTTCAAACACCATCACGAACACATTGTGGCTGTGTACAGGGCGGGTTTTCACACCATAGAGAATTTCGCCTGCATCGCGCTCATCAACAAACGTACCGAACAGCCGATCCCAAATGATGAACACCCCTGCGTAGTTGCAATCAATTTGTTTCTCACCATAACCGTGGTGCACGCGGTGGTGTGACGGCGTGTTAAATATGGCTTCAAACCATTTGGGCAAACGCTCGACCGTGCGCGTGTGTATCCAAAATTGATAAAATAAATTCAACTCATAAATAAACGCCACGGTCGCAATGTCCAAACCCAAAAACGCGAACGGTGCCCAAATAATAAAACCAATACTGAACAACGGAATCGGCGCGAGCAACGACTGGCGCAATGCCACGCCAAAATTAAAATGGTTTGAACTGTGGTGGATTTTATGCGACACCCACGCAAAGCGCATTTTGTGCGCCACCACATGAAACAGATAAAAACAAAAATCCTGCGCAATGAAAATCAAGACATAGGTGTACCAGTGGTATTCGATGGTCAGTTGCAAGCCATGCGCCTGCACCCACGCTGCCATCGCGCCGACAAAAACGATGATGTACAGCGCATCCGCCGATTTGTACAATACCGAACTGACGATGTTCGCCAAGGTTTCGGGTAAATCGTAGCACTCTTTACCTTGACGAATCAGCACCTTGTTTTCCAGCCACATCGCAATGAT
>JAGNWC010000067.1 GCA_017986195.1 Hydromonas sp. | reverse complement strand
AATAACTTTGGCTTTGGTGGTACGAATGGCACGTTGTTGATGAAAAAAAACTAATCGATTATTTTCCTTAACAACCTCACTAAAGCAAGGGCAGACCTGATTGGGTTTGCCCTTTACTTTTTTACAATCAAGATTTATTAAAAATATAACTTGCCAAGTGATGGCTAAACCATTATAATACTGGTCTTGGTTATGGAAGCGTGGCAGAGTGGTTGAATGCAGCAGTCTTGAAAACTGCCGAGGGTGTGAGCCCTTCGTGAGTTCGAATCTCACCGCTTCCGCCAAATAACCATGTCAAAAAATTTGTATTTTTAAATCTTTTGACGCGATATATTTTACTGGCGCGGGGTGGAGCAGCATGGTAGCTCGTCGGGCTCATAACCCGAAGGTCGTAGGTTCAAATCCTGCCCCCGCAACCAATTGAAAAAGCACAGCATCGCAAACAGACGCACCCGTCGTCGTTCAATTCTCCAGTAATTCTCTTAGCAGTGTCACAAACATCATAAGCAACACCAAAGAGCCCACTTCATATTGATTTAAAATTCTCAAAGCACGCCCAGCAGTCGTCCGCGTTGCGCTTGAGCCCATATTGCAACGATTCAAAATTGAATGCAATTGATGATGACCCACATCTAACCTGACAGTCACATGACACCAAACGAAATCAAACGCATCATAGAAGCACTAATATTGTGCCACGACGTGCCCATGAGTTTGGCGCATCTCAAAGAAGCATTGGCGATTGATATCAACAACGATACCTTGCGCTTATTATTGGATGAAATCAAAACCGAGTGGTCTGAACGCGCTGTGCATTTGACCCAAGTGGCGACGGGCTATCGTTTCCAAACAGCACCCGATGTGATGCCTTATATTGACCGATTGCGCGCTGAAAAACCTGTGCAATACTCGCGTGCGGTATTGGAAACTTTGGCAATTATTGCCTATCGACAGCCCGTGACACGAGGTGATATTGAGGACATTCGCGGTGTGACCGTGTCATCGAATATCATCAAAAACCTTGAAGAACGTGGTTGGATAGACACCGTTGGGTATCGCGAAGTGCCGGGTCGTCCTGCGTTGTTGGCAACCACCAAACAGTTTTTGAATGATTTGGGGCTGGTGTCGCTCAAAGAGTTGCCTGTTTTGATGGGTCAAGCCGACGCAGAAACAGGTCAATTGGAACTGGTTGATCACCATAGTGATGCTGACAAAATACAGTTGCAACAAATGACGCAGACGCTGGAGCCTTTGACAGCACAAATCACAGATGCAGACAGCGTTGCGATACACCTCACAGAAAACACAAACGAGTTGGGCGCGGCAACGGATGATACCGAGCCGCCAGAACCCAAGGACACCAGCCCCACCTAAGCGCATTTGACGCACGGGCGATATTCACCAACAATTTCTTGACTAAGAAATGGAACCACATGAGCGAAATAGAGCACAAACCCGCAAAGAAAAAAAGCACATTATTGCGCGGTAAACATGGCGTGCGCAAACGCACCGAACGCCCAACCCACTCTGGTGCGGTTGCTGGACAAACAAAAGCCAGCACAAAAAACACATCGCCACGCACCACAGATGACAGCTTACCTGAGCAATGGGGTTGGCAAGATAAATCCCAAACCCATTCAGTGCCGAGTACAGGCGATGCCTCAAAATCACCTCGCGAACGCAAGGGTCAACGTCTCTACCGAGCAGGTGTGCGCTCGAATCGCAAAAACAACACCCAAAAACCGACTTCGCCAAATTTTGGTGAGCCTACTGAAGTATTGGCAATTGATGCTTTTGACGATGCGACGAACGAGCATGCCGACACCTATATGGACGGCAGCATCAAACTGCAAAAAGTATTGGCCGATGCAGGCATCGGCTCGCGGCGCGACATGGAAGAACTGATTATTTCTGGGCGCGTATCGATCAACGGCATGCCCGCGCACGTCGGACAACGCATCACCGATGAGGACCAAGTACGCATCAATGGCAAACTGCTGCAACGCAAAAAACTCACGCCGACCGTGCCGCGCATCGTGATTTACCACAAGCCCGCAGGCGAAATCGTCAGCCACAGCGATCCCGAAGGTCGCCCAACGGTGTTTGATAAACTGCCATTCACGCGCAAAGGCAAATGGTTGGCGATTGGACGATTAGACTTTAACACCGAAGGCTTGCTTATTCTGACCACCTCGGGCGATATTGCCAATAAAATGATGCACCCACGCTACGGCCACGAGCGCGAATACGCCGTGCGCGTATTGGGCGAAGTGACCGATGCGCAACTCAAACAACTCACTGAGGGCATTCAACTTGAGGATGGTTTGGCAACTTTCTCTAAAGTCGAGCATTTGGGTGGCGAGGGCGCAAACCGCTGGTTGCGCGTTATCATCAGCGAGGGGCGCAATCGTGAAGTGCGCCGAATGTTTGAGGCAATTGGTTTGACCGTCAGCCGACTCATCCGCGTGCGTTTTGGTCCAGTTATCCTACCGAGTCAACTCAAGCGTGGTAAATCCGCAGAGTGGGAACGTCCACAAGTGCTGCAATTGATGCGCGAATTGGGGTTGAATATTTCTGCGGGTTTAAGCCGTAGCCATCGCTTGGACAACGAAAATGACGGCGAAGCCGTACCGCAAGATGCGCATTTGATGAGTGCGTTCGGCGTGGATCACAACCGAGATGCAGGGCTGACAGGGCGCGAAACGCGTGGGGATAAAAAAGGTGCGCGTCCCACAGCAAAAGGACAAGGTGCTCGCATGGGCGGCGCACGTACATTGACTTCGCGCACTCCAAGCGATAGAAGCACAGGCGGTAGAGCGGTTGGCGCGCGCAACTCAAGTGGCAGTGGTCGTGGCGCAGGCACACGCGGCATAAACGAGCCAACGCTACGCACAAACGTGGGACGCACAAGCAATCCGCGAGCAAACGGTTCGCGCAAACAAGGTCAAAGCCGCGCGCCTATTGGTTCAGAGGGCTCAGCCCATGCGGAACGCGGACAAAATACCCAACACAAAAGCCGCTCACATACAGGTCAAGCGGCTACACGCCCAGCACGACCAAGTTCGCGTGGAACCCGTCGTCATAATCAAAGTTGATTAAAAAATAGCCTCAAACAACGTTGAGGCTATTTTTTGTATCACGCGGCAACTTGAGATTTATCAATCGATTTTAATTTGATATTTTGCGACTTGTGCTGAGGGGTCTTGCGCTTCCCATGAGCGTATGGAGCGCAGTTGAATCTCTGCATGTCCTGATTTTAAGGCTTTAAACGTCCATGTTTCTGTGCCGCCCACGCCCACCATGCGATTTGGGTTGGCATCTGCTTGGTAGTGGTTGCTCACTTTCTCCAAGCGGGTTTTATCAAAAGGTTCTACCAATTGCCAACGGTAACCCGTGGTCGGGTTGCTGCGCAGTTGAATATTGAATGTATCGCCCGCTTTGACGTGGCGTTTGGTGGAAGCGTCCATGGTCGTATTTGACATAGTGGGTTTGCTCATAGGTTGTTGGGTTTGGCACGCGCTTAAACTGGCGCTCAAGGCTGTAACTGTGCAGAGGCTGACGATGTAACGAATTGACTTTGTGTGCATGTGGATTCCTTTTTTTGATAATTGATTAACCATTATTAATCAACGCTGATTTTAACATGGGGGTATTGTTACTGAATGTTGGTGGGCGTGTTTTATGTGTGCGTTGACATTTTTTCACTGATACTTAAAAAAACAAAAGGGTTAAAACCCGAGGTTTTAACCCTATACGTGTGCGATAGCTTGATTTGTATCAGTCTTTAATCAAGTACTGCAATTTATCGGTGCGTTTCGCCCATTCATCGGCATCGGGTAAAGCCGATTCCATACGTGAAATTGTCGGCCATTTTTTCGCCAATTCGGCGTTTAATGCAATCATGTGTTGTTGATTGGCGGGAACATCCTCTTCGGGCACAATCGCTTCAACTGGGCACTCAGGGATGCACACGGCGCAGTCAATGCATTCATCTGGGTCGATGGTCAGAAAGTTCGGGCCTTTTTTAAAACAATCAACGGGGCATACGTCCACGCAATCGGTGTAACGGCATTGGATGCAGGCTTCGAGTACAACGTGGGTCATGATGAGTCCTTATAACTTGTAGTAGGGTGCGGTAATGATTGACAATTATAGTGGGTTTTGCTTGATTTGTCTCAGCTGGCACGGGCTTTGAGCGGTTCTTTGAGCAAATCATGGGTTTCGCGCAACATGGTTTCGGTTGTTGCCCAATCCACGCAGGCATCGGTCACCGAACAGCCGTAACGCAGTTGACTTAAATCTTCAGGAATGGGTTGATTGCCTGCTTCAATAAAACTTTCTATCATCACGCCGATGATCGAGGTATTGCCTTCGCGGATTTGGTGGGTGACGTCTTTCATGACCAAAGGTTGAAACTCTGGCTTTTTCCACGAGTTGGCGTGTGAGCAGTCAATCATAATGTTCGCAGGTAATTCCGCTTGGTTCAAGGCTTTTTCAGCCAGCGAGACCGACACAGTGTCGTAGTTGGGACGACCACCGCCACCACGCAAAACCGTGTGCGCGTAGGCATTGCCACGGGTGCGGTAAATCGCACTCATGCCTTCGTCGTTCAAGCCAAGGAAACTGTGTGGCGCAGACGCGGAGATGATGCCGTTAATTGCTGCATCGAGTGAGCCATCGGTGGCGTTTTTAAAACCGACGGGCGACGATAAACCCGAAGCCATTTCGCGGTGGGTTTGTGATTCGGAGGTGCGCGCGCCAATTGCCGTCCAGGCAATCAAATCACCATAGTATTGCGGCGCAATTGGGTCGAGTGCTTCGGTCGCTGCAGGCAAACCCAATTCGTTGACATCCAATAAAAATTGACGGGCTTTTTGCATCCCTTGTTCAATGTGGAAGGAATCGTCCATAAAAGGGTCGTTGATAAAACCTTTCCAGCCCGTTGATGTGCGCGGTTTCTCGAAATACACACGCATGACGATGAGCAAGGTGTCGGACACCTCATCCGCTAATTTTTTTAGACGGCGCGCATAGTCGATCCCTGCAACAGGATCATGGATGGAACAAGGACCAACCACAACGATGAGTCGGTGGTCTTTACGATTCAAAATATTTTGTAGTGCGATACGACCAGACTCGACCGTATTGGCAGCAACATCAGATAGAGGTACAAGATTTTTAATTTCAGCGGGCGAGGGCATGTGGTCAACGGATTGTACGTTGAGATTTTCGGTGCGGGAAATGGACATAAAAATATTTGAGTATGAGATGAATGTTAAATTGATTGAGTCCGCATTGTACTTGGAGTAGTGCTGTCTGACAATCAAACGGATTGGATGCGAAAAGGCAGGGCTTTCGCCACAAAAAAGAGCACAATGAATCAATATGCACCCAAATGGTGCAATAATGTTGTGTGTTGATTCAAAAAATCAGTGCGATTTGTGGCACAATTCATTCACGTACAAAGGCACACACATGAGATTTGGACGACGCACTTTGAGACAGTTGGGTCGTTGTTTGGACACATGAACCTTTGGAATGATTAATCATTTTTGCCAACTAAGAGGTCAAACCATGAAAGAAATTACAGCGATTATCAAACCATTCAAACTCGACGAAGTCCGTGAAGCATTGGCAGAGGTCGGCGTAACTGGTTTAACCGTAACCGAGGTGAAAGGCTTTGGTCGTCAAAAAGGACACACTGAATTATACCGCGGTGCAGAATACGTGGTGGATTTTCTGCCTAAAGTTAAAGTTGAGTTGGTGATTGATGATGGTTTGGTGGATACCGCAGTGGATGCCATTATCAAAGCGGCACACACAGGTAAAATTGGCGACGGTAAAATTTTCGTGCGCACCATAGACGAAGTGATTCGTATCCGTACAGGTGAAACTGGCTCAGACGCGGTTTAAGCGTTTGTCAGCGTGTAAAAGTCTGAATCGGTCAGTCTTTTAATCGAAGTGTTTTAAAAAATCAGGATGTTTTTAGCCAACGTCCTGATTTTTTTGTGCCTGAGTCGTCGCAAAAACCAGTAAAATGACGCCTTGAATTTAAATTTTTGAGGTATTGATATGTGCGGTGTCATTGGTGTGGTGGCAAATAGCCCCGTGAATCAACTGGTGTACGATGCGTTGCTTTTACTGCAGCATCGTGGACAAGACGCAGCGGGCATGGTGACCAACCAAGGTCAACGTTTTTTCATGCACAAAAATAAAGGCATGGTGCGCGATGTGTTTCGCACACGCAATATGCGTGATTTGCTCGGTAATATGGGCATCGGTCATGTGCGCTATCCGACTGCGGGCAATGTCGATTGTTTGGAAGAAGCCCAACCTTTTTATGTGAATGCGCCGTATGGCTTGACTTTGGCGCACAATGGTAATCTCACCAACACCGATGAAATTCGCGATGAGTTGTTTCGCTTAGACAAACGGCATATCAATACTGGCTCGGATTCAGAAGTCTTGCTCAATGTCTTGGCGCACGAATTGAGTGTGGCGATTGCCGACCGCGATGGGCTGCGTGCCGAACATTTTTTCATTGCCATGCGTCGCGTGAATGCGCGAATTCGTGGTGCGTATGCGTGTGTTGGCATGGTGGCTGGTTTGGGCGTGTTTGGCTTTCGTGACCCCAATGGGATTCGTCCTTTGTTGCTGGGTCAACGCACTGATGAGTCGGGCAAACATAGTTATATATTGGCTTCTGAAAGTGTGGCAATTGAGGGTGTGGGTTATCGTACCGTGCGTGATATTGAGCCCGGTGAGGCGATTTGGATTGATGCGGCTGGCAATCTGGTCAGCGAAATTTGTGCGCACGAAACACAACTGAGTCCTTGTTTGTTTGAGTATGTCTATTTCGCGCGCCCTGACTCCACGATTGAAGGCACTTCAGTGTATGCGGCGCGCTTGGCGATGGGTGTGACGTTGGCAGAAAAAATTAAACGAGAAATGGATGCTTCAGACATTGACGTGGTCATGCCAATTCCCGATACCTCGCGTCCTTCGGCGATGCAATTGGCACATCAATTGGGCTTGCCGTATCGCGAAGGATTTATTAAAAACCGTTATGTGGGACGCACGTTTATCATGCCTGGGCAAGAAACGCGTAAAAAATCCGTGCGCCAAAAACTCACCGC
>JAGNWC010000008.1 GCA_017986195.1 Hydromonas sp. | reverse complement strand
CCGCGCCTTCGCCTGCATTGTAGGCAGCAATCACCAGTTCGGGTCGTCCTTTAAACATTCGTGACAAATCGCGCAAGTAACTTACCCCTGCGTGAATATTGCGCTCGGGAACCATCAGTTGATTGACTGAAACGCCATAACGCGCGCCCGTGCTCGGAATCACTTGCATCAAGCCCATCGCGTTTTTAGGCGACAAAGCACTGGAATTAAACCCCGACTCTGCCGCCATGACCGCTTTAATCAAATTCACATCGACACCGTTTTTGACCGCGTGTTTGACAATTGTGGATTCGTAACGCGCTAAATACGGGTTGCCGATCAAACGGCGCGACACCGCAGAGGATGCAGTGCCATAATAACTTCGTCCACCATACAGTCCAAACATCGCATCGCTGTAATTTACCTTGCCAATGTTTTTCTCTACCTGCGCCACCGCCAACTTGACATCTTTATCCATCACAAGCCCCGCGTTTGAGAACAATACATAACGCTCGTCCAAGGGTTGTAAAGAATAATGCGGTATGCCCTGCTCATCCACAAACACATACAGACCGCCCAATGAAGTGTCTGATGCTTCTTGGTTTGGTGTTTGTGGTATTTTTTTGTCGGCAGACGATTGAGCCACTGCGGCTTTTTTGTGCGCAGGTGCGGCTTGTGCCATTTGACCGACTGTCAAACCCAGCAAAGTCGCGGTGAATAACAACCATCGAGAATTAAATTTTATGCCCATGTTTTGTATCGTGTCCTTTAGGTGATGTGTTTTGCAAAACATACTCTGTTCATTATCCCACTGCTTGATGGATTAAATGCGATTAACCCACTGCAACTCAAGATTGAGTGCAATTTTTTACGCAAAAACAACAACTTATATATCCGCATCGGCCAAATTGCCTTTTTCTTCCAACCACGCACGACGCGAAGCCGCTTCGGTTTTGCCCATGAGCATGTGCATTATGCTTTTGCTCTGCGCGTCATCAGCGACAAATTCGGTCTGCAAACCAACCTGAGCCAAGCGGCGTGTGTCTGGATTCATGGTGGTGTCCCACAATTGCTCGGCGTTCATTTCACCCAAGCCTTTAAAGCGCGAGACCTGCCATGCGGATTCTTTCATGCCATCTTTGAGCAATTTATCCTGTATGCGTGTGAGCTCATCCATATCCAAACAATAGACTTTTTGCGCGAGTTTTTTACCGCGCGCAGGCACATCCACCCGAAACAGCGGTGGACGTGCGATGTATATGTGCCCAGCCTCAATCAATCTTGGGAAATGTTTGTAAAACAAGGTCAACAACAGCACCTGAATGTGCGAGCCATCCACGTCCGCATCGGACAAAATACAAATTTTACCGTAACGCAAACCGCTCAAATCGACCGTGTCATTCGGTCCATGCGGGTCAATCCCAATCGCCACTGCCATATCGTGGACTTCGTTGTTGGCAAACAAACGGTCTTTATCGACTTCCCACGTGTTGAGCACTTTACCGCGCAGTGGCAAAATCGCTTGAAACTCTTTGTCGCGCCCCATTTTTGCCGAGCCACCCGCCGAATCACCCTCGACCAAAAACAATTCATTAAAAAGTATGTCATTCGATTCACAATCGGTCAATTTCCCTGGTAAAACCGCCACACCTGAACTTTTCTTTTTCTCAACTTTTTGTGCGGCCTTATTGCGCGCCTGTGCTTGGCTGATGACCAATTCGGCCAACAATTTGCCATAATCGACGTGTTGATTGAGCCACAATTCCAGTGCGGGGCGAGTGGCTTGCGCGACCAGTTTCACCGCGTCACGATTGTTCAAACGCTCTTTGGTTTGCCCTTGAAATTGTGGGTCTAAAACTTTCGCCGACAACACAAATGAAGCTCGACTAAACACATCCTCCGAAATCAATTTCACACCTTTGGGCAACAAAGCGTGTAATTCGATGAAACTTTTCACTGCACCAAACACGCCCTCACGAATACCTGCTTCGTGCGTACCACCTGCGGACGTACCGATTAAGTTGACATAACTCTCGCGCAACAAACCACCTTCGCGCGTCCATGCCAGCACCCATTGCGCGCCCTCGCCCTCGGCGAACTGCTCATCGTTTTTCGGCGCAAACCATGCACCACTAAAAAACGGAATCAGCGCGTCCTGCTCTAAATATTCGCGCAAATAACCCTGTAAGCCGTCTTTGTACAGCCAGGTTTGCGTCTGCCCTGTTTTTTCTTGGGTCAAGGTCACGGTCACGCCCGACATCAACACCGCTTTGGCGCGCAGCAAACGTCCCAACTCAGATTGCGGAATATTCGGTGAGTCAAAATATTTCGGGTCAGGCACAATATTCACGCGCGTGCCGCTTTTTTTATCACCACGCCCAGCAGACTGAACGCTCAAAGGTGCAACCACCTCACCGCCCGAGAACGCGATGCTCGCGACCTGTTTGTCACGCCACACCGTCACGCCCAAATGGGTTGAGAGGGCGTTGGTCACCGACACCCCAACACCGTGCAAACCACCCGAAAACGCATACGCACCGCCATCGGCTTTATTGAACTTACCGCCCGCGTGCAAACGTGTGAACACAATTTCGAGCACGGGTACGCCTTCTTCAGGATGAATCCCAATCGGAATCCCGCGCCCATCGTCTTCGACACTGATTGAGCCATCAACGTGCTGCGTCACCGCAATCATCGTACCAAAGCCACCGAGTGCTTCGTCCGCCGCGTTGTCAATCACCTCTTGAATGATGTGCAGCGGATTTTCGGTGCGCGTGTACATCCCAGGACGTTCTTTGACAGGCTCCAGTCCTTTGAGTACGCGGATGTCGGTTTCTATGTAATGCTGGCTCATAATTTGATTTTATTTGAGTTAAATAACGGGTTATTGTACCGTAAAGGCAGCATCAATACGGTTGGTAGAGAAATAAAAAAGCCTTGCGCGATGACAAGGCTCAAGTTTGAGAAGGGTTTTAAAAAGCAGTCATTCAATCCCGCACCTTGCGCGTAATCGTATTGCGCCCAATCCCCAGCAACTGCGCCGCTTTTTGGCGGTGGTTGTGGGTGTATTTGAGCGCCTCACCGATGACCACTTGTTCAAACTGGTCTTGCAGTTTGAGCATCACCGCAGGCACTTGGTCATTCAAGCCTTGGCGCACCGCAATGCGCAAAAGTTCTTGCCACGTGTTCACACCCGTCATGCCTGTAGCACCAGATTGTCCAAATGACGCGTTCACTTCGACAGGACGTTCGCGCACCTCGGCAGGTAAATCCGCCTCATTGACCAGTTGCGTTGGGGTCATCACCGTGAGCCAACGACAAACGTTGTCCAATTGACGCACATTACCTGTCCATGCGGCTTTTTGGCACACCTCCATCGCAGCGGGCGACAGGGTTTTGGGCGCAAGCAAACGCAAGTCTTTCGCCGCTTGCGCGAGAAAATGCTGCATGAGTTGCGGAATGTCCTCAGTCCTGTCGCGCAACGCGGGCAGATGGATGCCGACCACGTTCAAGCGGTGGTATAAATCCGCACGGAACAAACCTTGCTCGACACGCTGGGCTAAGTTCTGATGGGTGGCGGCGATGATGCGCACGTTGGCTTGCACCAATTCGCTGCCGCCAACGCGGTAAAAAACCCCTTCGGACAACACGCGCAACAGGCGCGCCTGCAATTCCATCGGCATATCACCAATTTCATCTAAAAACAAGGTTCCGCCCTCGGCTTCTTCAAATCGCCCCATGCGCGCATTGCCCGCGCCCGTGAATGCACCTTTTTCATGTCCAAACAATTCGGATTCGAGCATGTGCGCTGGAATCGCTGCGGTGCTGATGGCGATAAACGGTGCGTTGGCGCGCACACCTGTCGCGTGAATCGCGCGTGCGACCAATTCTTTACCCGTGCCTGTCTCACCTGTGAGCAACACATTGACCTCAGTGGCAGAGAGCCGCCCCACCATGCGCAAAACTTGCAAAATCGCCGAACTGTGTCCGAGCAAGCCATAACGTTGCTCAAAACCATCTGCATCGGTGCTGGTACTGTCCGCACTGTTGGTCATCGCAGGCACTTTGATGGGTTGCACAAAACGTTTGATGAGCGCGACCAACTCTTCGGTGTCAAACGGTTTGGCGATGTATTCCGCCGCGCCTTCTTGAAAGGTTGAAACCGCATTTTCTAAATCCGAGTGCGCGGTCATCATCACCACGGGCACTTCAGGAGCCAGTTTCTTGAACTCACGCAACAATTCAATGCCATTGACATCGGGCATCCGAATGTCGGAGAGTAATAACGCAGGGTAGTCACCTGCTTGGCGTTTGTTTTCGGGTTGGTTGTTCCAAAAATCCAAAGCGTCCAAGACCTCACGCCCATCGGCAAACATTCGGTAAGGCAAGCGTGATTTTTGCAAAGCTTTGTCCAAAACCCAGCGTATGCTTTTATCATCGTCCACCACCCAGATGCTCGGTTTGTCGTTTAAGCCATACATAACGCCTCCTATAAATTGGTCTGTGCAACGTCCATTGTGCAATCCACCGCACTATTTGGGTGCAATACTTCGGTGCACAATGATAGCGCATTTGCACTATAGTGGTGCAAGTGTTCTGCGCTGAAACAATTTTAGGGATGAATTAGATGTTGGGTACAATCGGCAACAGTACGCGCATCTGTGTGCGCCCTGCGCGGCTGTGGACTTCGATGGTGCCACCGTGCTGTTGCGCGATTTGCATCGCAACTGAAAGCCCCAAGCCCGTGCCGCCTTCGCGTTGCGTGACCATCGGTAAAAACAAGGTGTCGTAAATTTCGTCGGGCACACCTGGACCGTTGTCTATCACCGAAATTTCGAGCATCATCGGGTAGGTCACTTGATTGACCAAACAATTGCGCGCAATCCGTGTGCGCAAAATCACTTTTGGATGCACGGTGGGTTCGCGCAATACCGCTTGCCCCGCGTTTTGCATCAGATTGAGCAACAGTTGCTGCAAATAATCTGCCACACCACGCACCTGCGGCACACTCACGTCGTAATCGCGCTGCCAATCAATCGCATCGGCAAATTCAATTTGCGCCAGTTTACAAACTTTTTCGCACACCTCATGGATATTGAGCGCGACCGCTTGCGCCATCCCTTGGCGATAAGGCACAAGGAATTGATCAACCAAGTTTTTTAATCGATCGACTTGCTCCAATACCATTTCGGTGTATTCCACCAAATCAGGCTGCTCGGTTTCCAATTCATCTTGTAATAACTGCGTCGCGCCGCGAATCCCACCGAGCGGATTTTTGATTTCATGTGCGAGTTGGCGCATTAATAATTGGTGGCTTTGCACCTGCGCGCGCCACTGCGAATCCTGCTGTACTTGCTCATACGCACCCAATTCAAAACATTCCAATATGTAAATGCGTTCGCTGACATCATCCGCCTGACGCTGCGCAGACAAGGCAACATAAATGGGTTGCGGCACTTCCAATTCCGAGCCATCACCTTGGCGTATCATGCGCACCACGCCTTTACATATATCCTCACTGCCATGTTCGATGTGTTGCAAAATTTGGGTCAATGTGTCGTCCAACTCAAACCATTGGGTCAGTGGTACGTCCGATGCATGGCTTTGCGGCGTGCGCAACAACACCTGAGCTGAGGTATTTAAGTACACAATACGTGCTTGGGTATTTAGGATGATGATGCCAAATTGCAGTGCATCAAATTCGATGTGTTTGGATAACATGCTCACCCGTTTCATTTATTGTGTTGCATGAATGCGAGCCAATTCACGTCTGAGTGCTTCTATGTTTGATTGAGTGAATTGGATGTTTTGTTTCAAGCCTGCCACTCGGTCAAGGTATTTTTGGTAATTTTTTTCATTACCTATGCGTTCGGGCTGACCATTGTTGTACTCCATTTGTAGTTTCATCAAACGCTGCTGAGCGGTATTTAATTCGTTCTGCACAATGCGCATCCGCCCAAAATCACGCTGTTGCTGCAGCATACTTGGTACCTGTGTGCCAACGATTAGGGTTTGAGCGGTCGGCATCGGATCGCTGGGTTGACGCACCTCTGAGCGAAGCATTGCTTGAGGAAAAATCGCACGCACGGTGATGGTTTTACTGTGACATGTACGTGTGGCTGTATTTTTATGTGCTTGGATATTTTGCAAAGTCAACACACCATTTTCTTCACACACATAGATCACACTGTTGGTGGTTTGTGCTTGCACACAAGCCATCCAAAAAAACAGCGCAACACCAATCATTGCTTGATGCAGTTGTGTTTGAATGGGGGTTCGTGCTCGTGTCTTCATCTTGCTATTGTACTGGTAAATCCAATTTTTGAACGCAAAAATCCCAACAAAAAAAGTGCTGAACTTCATCGGCTCAGCACTTTTTATCCAAACTAAAAATCCAATTACAGACTGTAATACAGTTGGAATTCCAATGGGGTTGCGGTCATTTGTGTCAAACGAACGTCTTCCATTTTGAGGGCGATGTACGCATCAATCATTTCGTTAGAGAACACGCCGCCACGGGTCAAGAATTCACGGTCTTTATCTAAATGACCCAATGCTTCTTCCAAACTTTCGCACACGGTTGGAATCAATTTGTCTTCCTCTGGCGGCAAATCATACAAGTTTTTGGTTGCTGGATCGCCAGGATGAATTTTGTTTTGAATCCCATCCAAGCCCGCCATCAGACACGCAGCAAATGCCAAGTATGGATTCGCCATTGGATCTGGAAAACGCGCTTCAATGCGACGAGCTTTTGGATTGGATACGAATGGAATACGAATCGAAGCCGAGCGGTTTTTCGCAGAGTACGCCAATTTCACAGGTGCTTCAAAGTGAGGCACCAAACGTTTGTATGAGTTGGTTGAAGGATTGGTAATCGCGTTCAATGCTTTGGCGTGTTTGATAATACCGCCGACGTAGTACAAAGCAGTGTCAGACAAGCCCGCATAGCCGTCACCTGCAAACAAATTCACGCCATCTTTCCAAATGGATTGGTGGATGTGCATCCCTGAGCCATTGTCGCCGACCACGGGTTTTGGCATAAAGGTTGCGGTTTTGCCATACGCATTGGCTACATTCCACACCACGTATTTTAAAATTTGCGTCCAGTCAGCGCGTTGCACCAAAGTCGAGAATTTGGTACCGATTTCGTTTTGACCTTCACCCGCCACTTCGTGGTGGTGGACTTCAACAGGCACGCCCATTTGCTCGAGCAGCAAACACATTTCAGAACGCATGTCCATGAATGTATCGGTGGGTGCCACTGGGAAGTAACCGCCTTTCACGCCTGGGCGATGACCCAAATTGCCACCTTCGGTTTTCACAGAAGAAGACCACGCCGCCTCGTCTGAGCCAATGCGCACGAATGAACCTTGCATATCGATTTTGTAGCGAATCGAATCAAAAATAAAGAATTCGGGTTCTGGACCAAAAAATGCTGTGTCGCCCAAACCTGAGGATTTCAAATACGCTTCAGCGCGTTTGGCAATCGAACGCGGGTCACGGTCATAACCTTTGCCATCGATTGGGTCAATCACGTCACAGGTCAACAACAACGTAGTTTCAGCTGTGAATGGGTCAATGTTGGCAGTCGTTGGATCTGGAATCAACAACATATCAGAGGCCTCAATGCCTTTCCAACCTGCAATTGAAGAGCCATCAAATGCGTGACCTGATTCAAATTTGTCTTCATCGAATGCAGAAACAGGCACTGAAACGTGTTGCTCTTTACCTTTGGTATCGGTGAAACGAAAATCAACGAATTTCACATCGTTGTCTTTAACCATCTGCATGACTTTTGCAATATTATCACTCATTTAAAACTCCTGAAAAAAAGAAAAATTTAAACCCAACGCCCAACAACTGATATTCAATCATTCGTAACAGTTTACCAAGTTCAGCATTCTGACCGTGACTTTTTTGGTGCAAAACAAACACGCACAGCACAAAAATGGTGCAAAACAAACATTTATCACTACTTTGGTGCAAACAATTTGCGCTCCTGCCCCGCCAATAATTTAGTGATATTCTCACGATGGCGGTAAAACATCAACCCCACCATCAACGCCATCGGCAGCAATGCCCAGCCCATGCCCCAATACAGCGCAAACAAAATCAGAGCCGCCGCACTCGCGCCCAACGAGGACAAGGACGAATAACGAAACGCCACCGCCAACACCATCCACACCACAATCACCCACAACCCGATGTTCGCCGACAAGCCCAAGACCACACCCAAAAACGTTGCCACGCCTTTACCGCCAACGAATTTAAAATAAATCGGATACAAATGCCCCAAAAACGCAAAAAACGCCACCCAAGCCAACCCAACGGTACTCATTTCACCCCAACGCGCTGCCATATAAACTGGTAAAAAACCTTTAATCGCATCGCCGAGCAAAGTCAGCAAAGCCACTTCTTTGCGCCCAGAACGCAACATATTAGTGGCACCAGGATTGTTGGAGCCATACGAGCGCGGGTCGTCCATGCCAAACCATTTGGACAACACAATTGCAAATGAAATTGAGCCGACAAGGTACGCCAACACGCACCACACGCCCGCAATTAACAACAATGTCAATTCATTCATAACACCCTCATCGGAAATTTTTGCCATTGTAGCCCAAAGCATCGGGCAATCCTATAGAGATTTAATTTCAAGTACAATGCACCATCAACACAGGAGAGCCTCATGCCCCAGTTCCCAGCCAGCATCGACCACAGCGATGAGTTTGGCATTTCTATCAAAATCGGCACTTTTAATTTGCGCAACTGCGCCCTGCCGAATTTTGCGTTTTATGCCAATCAAGAGCCGTATGACCATGCATTCTACATTCAAAAACGTGATTGGATGGTGCAGCAATTGGATGCGATGAATGCCGATGTGGTGGTGTTTCAAGAGGTTTTTCAAGTTCAGGCATTGCAAGAGGTGCTCTCGGTCAGCAAAACCATGCGTCACGCCAAACTCGTCGCACGCGATGCGATCAGGATGCAACCGAAAAATGAGTTGGTTCCTCAAGTGGCGATTGCCACACGACTGCCGCTGCTCAGTGAGGCGAATTGGGTCAGTGATTATGCACAATCCATCACCCCTGCAGGTTACACTGAACCATTGACCCAAATCACCCGCGCCGTCCCGCACGTGAAGGTCAAGTTACCCAATGGCAGTCCTCTGCATATTTTGGGGGTGCACCTAAAGTCCAAGCGACCTGATTACCTAAGCAGGGAGGAAGATACCAATCCCGATGATATGGCGATGGGCGGACTGCGTTCATTGATGCGTCGAGGCGCAGATGCAGTGGCATTGCGCCACTATTTGAACCATATTCTCAAACGCAACCACGAACCGTGCATCGTGGCAGGTGATTTTAACGACCACGCACAATCAGTGACCACACAAATCATCGCGGGTGCGGGACGCTACGGTAAGAGTTTTTTTGATTTTCAATTGTTTGATGCGCAACGCATTCAGACGCGCAACGACCCGATTCGCAATGTGGTGTATTCACACATCTATGATGGCTCATTGGATGTGCTTGACCATATTTTGGTCTCGGAGGAGTTTCACCCGCAATCGCGTTTTCAAATGGCTCAGGTACGCGAGGTGTATTGTTTGAATGATCACTTGCATAACCGCGAGCGGTTTGCCTCTGACCATGGACAAGTGGTGGCGCAATTGTTATTTAAAAACAAGGTTTAATCAACGCGTGAGGTTACGGCTTATCACTGCCCGCCAAATGGTAAATATCCAGTTCGGGGCGATACGCTTGAGTCTGCACCTCAAACGCACCCAACAGGGTATGAAATAAATGGTCGTGCGACAGCGGTTGTGATGCCACTTGTTTTAATTTATCTACCGCAACGCCATTGAAATCTCGACCCACCCAAATGCCCGCAGCAGGGTATTTTTGCGCATCAGGGGCAATCATATAGGGCATCCCATGCAAGTACACACCCTTTTCGCCCAAGGATTCACCATGATCAGACATATAAATCATTGAGGTTTCGTATTTCGCCTCATTGGCTTTGAGCAACTGAATAATTTGAGACAAGACATAGTCGGTGTACAGAATGGCGTTGTCGTATGCATTACTGATGGATTCTGCACTGCAATTTTCTAATTGATTGTCCTGACATGCTGGGGTGAATTTTTCAAATTGCTTTGGATAACGTTTAAAGTACGCGGGACCATGATTGCCCATGGTGTGCAAGACAATTAAAATATCTTTGTCTGCATTTTGGTTGATGTACTCTTGCAGACCGACCAACATTCCTTCATCACGACACTCACCTTCGCACATCGGGTTGCGCTTATTGCTGCGATAATCTTCATAGGCCACCCGATCGGCAACACCTTTGGAACTTGAATTGTTGTCACGCCAAAGTATCTGTACCCCCGAACGTTTGAGCACATCCAAGGCGTTTTCGGTGTTGTTGAATTTTTTATCGCTATAATTTACACGTCCAAGGTTGGTGAACATGCACGGTACAGACACCGCAGTACTGGTACCACAAGAGTTGAAATTGCTCAAACTCACGAAATTAGCCTCTTGACTCATCAGCGGATTGGTATTTTTGCCATAACCATTGAGCGACCAATGATCGGCACGTACGGTTTCACCAACCACCATAATCATCAATTCTTTGTCATGATCCGATTCAGAGATTTTTGAGTCCAAAGCAATCGCTTGAAAATTTTGGGTCTGGCTCGAAAAATGATCGCCAACAAATTGACCTGCGGAGTACAAATAAGTCAATGGATTGGTGTAAAAGCGCACCGCTTTGTGCTCACGCGCAAATGAGGCGACACTTTTATTAAACACACCACCGCACAGCGCAACCAACAACAACGCCAACCCCATCCACTTGAACTTGAGCCAAAATCCGCGTTTGAGTGAGGTTCTTTCGATTTTTTGACGCAAAAGCCACCATGTCGGCAGCACACCCAAAACCAACAAATACACCAAAAATTTCGGGGTCAACAAATCCAAAGCCTCGGCAGTTTGAGTTTGGACGACGTTTTGCAACATAACCTTGTCTATCACCACATCAAACGTGTCCATGTGGTAAGCGACCACGGCAGATAACAACAAAATCACCGCCGCAATCGGCTTGAGGGTCACTCGGTAAGAAAACAAGCCCAGCACAAAATAATTCAACGCCAACAACACCAAACCCAAAGCCAGTATAAAGGGAATATTTTGGGGAAAATACACCGCGCCCGCATGGCGGAAAAATGCGATGTTACCCAATAAAGTGATGAAAAACACCACCAACGCAAGTAAATGTGACGTTTGCCAAGTATTGCGCGCAGTGATTAATTGCAATAGTCTCATAATGTAGTCATTCTATTTTTTAATAGACGCGCATCATACTCGACAAACCTGAAGGCTTCCTGAAGAAAATATAGAAACATCAAGTACTCACTATTTTTGCGTTGTGCCTCTACAGGTAACGTTTATACTAAAACCATCCGCTAAACTCTGCTACAATTGGGGCTCCTGCGTCATACGCGATTATTGCCGCAACTCTTTGAACCAATATTTACATTTGCTGTGCCATATTATCGAATGGGTGTGAGCGTCTCTTAGTCAGATGAACCCGAAGTTTGATTGCCCACAGCACCCTGAACCGAAAGGTTCAAGGGTTAGGCTCAACGTTTGATGCGGGAACTATTTTTTCCAAATGCCGCATTCCATGCGGCATTTGTTTGCGGCTATGACTAAATGCATAAAGGGATAAAGGGGTTTTGTGAGCGAATTTAATTGGTTGTGGCTGTGTTATCCTTTATTGGGTTGCTTGGCTGGCTTTATGGCGGGTTTATTGGGGGTTGGCGGCGGCCTGATTTCAGTGCCGTTCATCACCATTATTTTGACCGCCTCAGGCATGGTGCATCCTGATTTGCATAAAATCGCACTGGCAACCTCAACCGCCACGATTTTATTCACCTCATTTTCCAGTATGCGCTCGCACGTTTCGCACAACAACGTGCATTGGACAGCGGTCAAAGGCATTCTACCAGGGATTGTTCTCGGTACTTTGATGGGCACGTATTTGGTACATCTAATTCCGACCCTACCCTTAAAATTTGTATTTGTCGCCTTTACGTTTTACACCGCATACAGCATGACCTACGGCAAACCGCCACGCGCATCGCGCACCCTCCCCCATCGTTGGGCTTTGTTTGGCGTGGGCAACCTCATCGGCAGTATTTCCACCTTAATTTCAGCGGGCGGTGGTTTTATCACAGTGCCTTTTATGATTGCTTGCAACACGTCCACACGCTTGGCAATCGGCACATCCGCAACCTTGGGCTTCCCAATCGCCCTCAGCGGTGTATTGTGGTATCTTGTCAGTTTTTACAATACGACTGGGCTGCCAGCACACACTATCGCGTATATTTACTGGCCCGCAGTCATTGGTGTGGTGATGACCAGCGCGCTGTTTGCACCCATCGGTGCGCGTGCTGCACAGGTGTGGCCAGTCGCAAAAATTAAAAGAATATTTGCGGGCGTCTTATTTTTGTTGGGACTACACATGTTATACACGATAGTGAGCGGCACAAAATGAGCACTTTCACTCATACTCGCTTATTGACAGTCAGTATCATTGGCATCTGTCTGTCTGTCAGCGCATGGGCACAAGAATCCAGTCCAACGCCCGTTTCGACAAACACCTCGACTGTCACAGAACCTGGCCGTTCACCCGCAAACACCGAAAAAGAAATTCAAGATCAACGCCCTAAGATTGGCTTGGCACTTTCAGGCGGCGGCGCACGTGGATTGGCGCATATTGGGGTTTTACGCGCTCTGGAAGAACAACACATCCCCATCGATTACATAGCAGGCACCAGTGCTGGCGCACTCATCGGCGGCATGTATGCCACAGGCATGAGTGTGGATGAAATTGAGCAACGCGTTAAATCCATGAATTTCGAAAAAATTCTGTTCGAAAAATCTGATCGCCGCACACAAACGCAATTTACACGGGATATTGAATACCAAGGTAATGGTATGGTCGATATATCCATCACTCGCGGTGGCGCAATCGCCCTGCCCAAAGCGGTCATCAATGGCGCGCGGGTCGAAGAGGTTTTGCGTGAAATACTTAAAGATTATCCGTATCAAATGGATTTTGACCGCTTACCGATTCCGTTTCGTGCGGTGACGAGCGATTTGAGCACCGGACAAAAAGTGGTTCTAAGCAAGGGCATTCTGGCACAAGCTTTGCGTACCAGTATGTCGATTCCTGCTGTGTTTTCACCCGTCGAAATAAACGGACAACTACTCACCGATGGCATGGTGGCGAGTAATCTACCCATTAATGTGGTGCGCGAGATGGGAGCAGATCGCATCATTGCCATTGATGTCGGTTCAGGTTTATTGCCCAAAGATAAAATCAAGAATGTGGTCAATGTGTCCGAGCAATTATTGAACATCTTGGTTGAACGCAATGTGACCGACGAAGTTAAAACCTTGTCGAATCAGGATTTGTACGTCAAAGTGGATGTCGGCGACATTGCCAATTTACAGTTTAATCGCATTGATGAAGCCCTGAAGTATGGTTATGAGGCGATGAAACAAACACCAGTCACGCAGCAAGCCAGAACCATGTCGGTACCCACCGCTCAATACAACGCCCTCGTCGCACAACACCAAAGCACCCCAGCAAAACCCAAAATCATCACTTTTGTTCGTGTTGAAACCAACGGCTTGGCCAATCCCGAAACATTGCAAAATATTATCCAAGTGCGTGCAGGCAAACCACTGAATATGGATATGGTCAAAACGGATATTAAAAACCTACTCAATATTGACCGCATTGAATCGGTGCAATACGATGTTTTGCCCGTGGGCAATGGCCATGAATTGGTGTATTACGTGGGTGAAAAAGACATTGCAAAAAATGTCCTGCGTGCAGGCATCGAAATGTCGAGCAACAGCCTGACCAATCAGAAGTTTTCTTTACACTTGGCACACCGCAATATTTGGATCAATAGTTTCGGTGCTGAGTGGCGCAGTTATCTGACCCTTGGTAACAACACACAATTTAAAACCGAATTCAACCAACCCCTGTCTTCAGGACAAAATTGGTATATACGTCCCAAAGCGAGTTTCACGGTTGAAAACAATTCAGCTTATCTCTCTGGACAAAACAAAGCCAGCACCGACTACGACGTTAGGCGACAAAACATTGGTTTACAAATCGGTCAAACCATCGGCTCCATTGGCGAATGGGGGGTCGGCGCGTCTTGGCAAGACACCCGACTCAAAGCAAATTACACCAACCTCGCCCTGCCCATTGATGCCGATCACCAAAAGCGTTTGACCATTGATGCAGAAGTGACCTTTGATCAGTTGGATGATTTTTACATTCCCACACAGGGCTACTACACCAAACTCTACGCCAGCGCATCGCCCAAAAAAACCAATGACAAGCACTATTTACAAGCAGGCATTCGCAGTATTTGGGCAAAACGCATGGGGCAAAATGCCTTGGTTCTTGATGTTGAAGCCGCAGGTCACAATAACTCAGGCAGTGTTTATACATCGCCGTATCGCTTGGGTGGTTACCATCGACTATCGGGTTACGAGCAAAACCAATTCATTGGCAACTATTTACTGTTTGGCAGCGTCAGTTATCGCTACCGCAGTCCGTGGAAAATGCTCAATGAACCGCTGATTTTGGGCGCAAGTCTTGAGTCTGGCAATACTTGGAACAGCCTATCGGACATCGACACCAAAGGCTTGAAAATGTCAGGCAGTTTATTTGGTGCCATCAACACCCCAATCGGTCCTGCACAAATCGGCATCGGCATCACCCGCAAAGGTCATGCCAATGTGTATTTCTACTTGGGACGCACCATTTCGGATTGGTAATGAACACAAATTGGAACCCCGTATGAACTTCATCTCTCAACTACAAACCGCATGGCAAGACAACAACTCTTTACTGTGCGTGGGCTTAGACCCAGCCCCCGAAAAATTGCCTTTGCATTTGCGTGAACGTCCAATTGAGCAGGCTTTCACTGAGTTTTGCATCGCCATCATCGATGCAACCGCCGCGTATGCGTGTGCATTCAAACCACAAATCGCCTACTTCGCCGCGCACCGCGCTGAAGCCGCGTTGGAAACCATCATCCAATACAGTCGCACGCATTATCCCCACATCCCCGTCATCCTCGATGCCAAGCGCGGCGACATCGGCTCAACCGCCGAGCAATACGCCATCGAAGCCTTTGAACGTTATCGAGCCGATGCAGTCACAGTCAATCCCTACATGGGCTTTGATTCGGTTCAGCCGTATTTGGCATACCCTGACAAAGGCGTGATTATTTTGTGCCGTACCTCCAACGCGGGCGGTAGTGATTTACAGTTTTTACAAGTCGGCAATACGCCTTTGTACCAAGTCGTGGCGCATAAAGTGGCGCACGAATGGAATACTTCGGGGCAATGCGCCCTCGTGGTCGGGGCGACCTTCCCAAATGAAATCAAAGAGGTCCGTGACATCGTTGGCGACATGCCCCTGCTCATCCCTGGCATTGGTGCGCAAGGCGGGGATTTGGCCGCCACGATGCAAGCAGGCCAAACCAGTATGGGTACGGGCGTGATGATTAACTCCTCACGCGCCATCATCTACGCCAGTACAGGCGAGGATTTTGCCCAAGTTGCCGCGCAAGTCGCACGCGAGACACAGCAGGCGATTAATGCTTTGCGACATTTTTAATTTCAACAAGTCCGTCATTGCGAGTGATGCTGTACCAGCGAAGCAATCCATGCAGTGCCACTACAGCGAACGCCGATGGATTGCCACGCCTCGGTAAAATCATTCGAGGCTCGCAATGACGATACGCGGGTTGCAATCACTTTAATCCGCACCCCGTCATTGCGAGCGATGCTGTACCAGCGAAGCAATCCATACAGCTGCCACCACAGCGAACTTCGATGGATTGGCACACCCGATAAATTATTCGAGATTCACGCAATGACGGCATTAATTAAGCACATCGCTTGATAACAAACCCTTACATACAAAAAAAACCGCAGAGACGGTGTTCTGCGGTTTTTAAATTGAGAAACAATCCGTCAATTTATTTTTTAAACCCTTGCTTGCTCGCACTGCCCATATTGAGTAAGGCATACAAAGCCATCGCGCCAAAAGTGGCCACGCCAATGCCATTCAATGTAAACCCACCCAGTTGCACAGTCAAATCCCCCGCCCCAACAATCAAAGTCACCGCAGCGACAATCAGATTACGGCTTTGTGAGAAATCAACCTTATTGTCCACCCAGATTTTCGCCCCTGCCACGGCAATCAAGCCAAACACCACAATCGACACACCGCCCAACACGGGACCAGGGATGGTTTGAATCAACGCGCCCATTTTGGGTGAAAAGCCCAAGACAATTGCAAACACGGCGGCAAACACAAACACCAAGGTTGAGTAAATTTTCGTGACTGCCATCACGCCGATGTTCTCCGCATACGTGGTCACACCTGTACCACCGACACTGCCTGAGACCATGGTTGCCAAACCATCCGCCATAAACGCGCGCCCCATGTACGGGTTCATATCATGCCCTGTCATGCCTTGTACCGCGCGCAGATGCCCCAGATTTTCAGCCACCAAAATCAAAGCCACGGGCGCAATCACCGAAATCGCTGACATCGTAAATGTCGGCGAAGCAAAATGGGGCAAACCAAACCATGCCGCGTTAGCAACTTTGGTAAAATCCACCGCCGCCGCGCCATGTTCACCCACGCCCCAACCCAAGCCATTGGTCAATACCGCATACAAGACCGTTGCCAAAATCACGCCGACCAAAATTAACAAGCGGCGCATCAAGCCCGTGCCCATCACCGCCGTCAATGCAATCACCAGCACGGTCATCAGCATATACCATGCGTTGGCGTTATTGCCCTTTGCGCCGAGTACCGCCACGCCCGCCAAATTCAAACCAATCACCGCAACCACCGCACCCGTCACCACGGGTGGCATGAGGGTTTCTATCCAGTTCGTGCCAACAAATTGCACCAATAAACCAATCAGAAAATACACCAAACCACAGACGATAATCGCGCCGAGTGCCACACCGATGTTGGCATTCGCACCCGAGCCAGCGTAGCCCGATACGGCAATCACACCGCCAATGAATGCAAAACTCGAACCCAAATAACTCGGCACACGCCCGCGCGTCATCACGTAAAACAGCAACGTGCCAATACCCGACATGAGAATCGCCACATTCGGATCAAAGCCCATGAGCAATGGCGCGAGCACGGTTGCGCCAAACATCGCTACCACGTGTTGCAAACCCATCAATGCGGTTTGCCCCATTGCCAATCGCTCATCGGGTGCAATGATGCTGTCATGCGCTTGCGCTTTGACGGTGTAACTTGGGAAATATTGTTCTGACATTTTTAACTACTCCTGTTGTAGTGTTATAGAGTGAAAAAGATTTTTGATGCATTGTTTGCGGATTGATGCTGTTGCGTGCTTTGCTTGAATGCGTCATGCAACGTATAATGCCACGTGCAATTCAACGTATAATGACAGGCGAAATTATATGCCTTTCAGACCCACAAACCCATCCATAAATTGTTTTTTTCTCACCAAATTGAAGCAAACTTTCATAAATTGAGCGCACACATGAACGCACACCCAGACTTCCCAAACTTATTCGTCGTCAACCACCCCTTGGTCGCCCACAAACTCTCGCACATGCGCGACGTGGATTCCTCCACGCGCACGTTCCGCGCTTTGCTGCGCGAATTGACCTTGCTCATGGGCTATGAGTTGACCCGTGATTTGCCCTTAACCACCAAACGCATCCAAACCCCGCTGGTCGAAATGGACGCACCTGTGATTGCTGGCAAAAAAGTTGCGGTTGTGCCCGTGCTGCGTGCGGGCTTGGGCATGGCGGACGGCTTGATTGATTTGATTCCTTCCGCACGCCAAGGACATATCGGTCTGTACCGCGATGAAAACAATCAACCCGTTGAGTACTATGTGCGTTTGCCTGCGACCGAGGGGCGTTTGTTTATTTTGTGTGACCCAATGCTGGCAACAGGCAACTCTGCGGTACATGCCGCTGATGTATTGATTGCGCGCGGTGTGCCGAGCACCCACATTCGCTTTTTGGCATTGGTTGCCGCACCCGAAGGCGTGCGTGTGTTTCATGCGGCGCATCCTGACATTCCTGTGTATGTTGCTTCTTTGGACGAAAAACTGAACGAGCACGCCTACATCGTGCCAGGTTTGGGCGATGCGGGCGATCGAATTTTTGGCACCAAGCACGAGTAAATACGAATAATCACCAACGAGTACATTTTATGAATCATCCAAGCATTAAAGCCATCTTATTTGACTTAGACGGCACACTGACCCACTCCGCGCCTGATTTATCAACGGGCATTAACCGCATGCGGGCTGAATACAACTTACCCAGCATCGATATCAACGGTGTCGTTGCCATGATTGGACACGGCGTGCGCAGTTTGGTCGCCAACGCCATGCGCGATGTGACATCGAAAAATCCTGATTTTGATTTAGAACAGGCGTATCAACGCTTTGCCAAGCACTACCATGAAGTCAACGGCACCGACAGCGTAGAATTTGACGGCGTGACCGACACATTGAAACGCCTACACGCACAAGGCATCAAACTCGGCGTGGTGACCAACAAAGCTGCCGAGTTCGCCCTGCCATTGATCAACACGTTCGCATGGAGTCAGTGGTTAGATGTCATCGTCTGTGGCGACACATTGCCAATCAAGAAACCCAAACCTGAACCCATACTGCATGCCTGCGCGCAATTGGGCGTGACGGTCGATGAGATTTTATACGTCGGCGACTCGATGACCGACGTGCTGACCGCACAAGCGGCGCAGTGTCGTTGTGTGGTGTTGAGTTATGGTTACAACGAGGGCGTGCCCATCCGCGAAGCACTTGCCCAAAAAGCCTTAAATATCCCCATATTTGACCATATTGCACAAGCCGTGCAATTGAATTAAATTTCTTTAAAAACAGACTCAAAACAAAAGCCAACCGCAACAGGTTGGCTTTTTAGCGAATTTACTTAAAAAATTCGTATGGGAATAGTCTGACGTGGTTTATTTTTTATTGATTAGCCAAAAAACACCAATCAAAGACGCAATCGCAAAAATAACCGTGGCAATCAAAACATACTGCATTGCTGGCGGTACATAAACCCAAAAATCATGTAATGCTTGCATTATTAACTCCTTTTATTCGCTTGATAGCGCAATCAGATAACCTTATAAATAATGAGGATTTATCACAAATCAGAGAAAAACCAAACACTCAAATCAGTGACAGACATGTTCTATCCACAATTGAAATCATACCTTAAAGCCACTGAGGGTTTAGGGTTTTTAGTGGGTTTATCCAGAAAAACGATATGACTGCCCAATGAATTTGTATATTTGCAACAGTTTTTTCAGTTTAAAGTGAAATTTGGTTTTAAAAACACCCACATGCACACTCCCACTAATATTTCACCCATCTCAAAATAGCAAACGAGCGTGCATAGGCACGCTCGTTTGGGTGATTCGATGAGTAGTGATTACGCTGACTTTTTGTTGTTGTACAAGTCGTACCAAACTGCGACCAACAACACAACAGCTTTAACCACCAATTGATACTCCTGCCCCAAACTCATGAGTGACATCCCATTGTTAATCACACCCATGACCAAGCCACCGATAATCGAACCAAGAATCGTACCCACACCGCCCGTTGCGCTGGCACCGCCGATGAATACTGCGGAAATCGCATCCAATTCAAACATATTACCCGCTGCGGGTTGCGCTTGATTCATGTAGGCAGTGAACACAACGCCCGCGAGCGCGGCGAGCACACCCATGAGCACAAACACATAAAACTCAGTGCGTTCAGCATTAATACCTGAGAGTTTGGCGGCTTTGGCATTGCCACCAATCGCATAGACATTGCGTCCAAACACCGTGTTGTTCATCACATAAGTCATCGCCACAACTAAAACCGCAATCAAACAAATAATGATGGGCACACCCCGATCCATCGAGAATTTATAAAACACCCACATCACAACCGCCGCGACAAACAGGTTTTTAAGCGCGAACAGCGGCAAGGGCAAATTATCAAAACCCAATTTAACACGCTTTTGACGGCGCATCCAATCGGATGTGAGCATCAAGCCAACCACCACTATGCCGAGCAATAAGGCAAAATTTTTCGCATCCATAAAAACTGGATTGACAAAGCCCGTGGTGATGGTTTTAAAGCCATCGTCCATCAAGCCAATCGGTTGAATATCGGTAAAAATATAAGTCAAACCGCGCCAACCGAGCATCCCGCCAAGGGTCACAATAAAAGCAGGCACTTTCAAATACGCCACCCAATAGCCCTGTACCGCGCCGATGACCACACCCGCGAACAGTGCAATCGTCACTGCCGACAGCATGCTGCCATCGGTTTTATTGTACGCCCACGCCGCAATCGCTCCTGTGAGCGCGACCACCGAACCGACCGACAAATCAATCTTGCCCGTGATAATCACCAGCACCATGCCCGTCGCTAAAATCAAAATATAACTGTTTTGAATCACCAAATTGGTGATGTTGCGCGGGGCAAAGTTGATAAAGTCGGTCATGAATCCAAACACGACAAAAATTAAAATCAGCACCGCGTACATCGAAAAATGCTTTTGATTTTGTTTGAGAATTTTGAACATTTTGTACTCCAGTTATAGATTTTTATTTAAGCAACGGCCAATTTCATAATGGCTTCTTGGCTCGCATCCGCGGTTGCCATTTCACCTTTAATCCGTCCTTTGTCCATCACATACACGCGGTCGGTCATGCCAAGCACTTCGGGCAATTCACTGGAAATCATGATAATCGCGTTGCCCTTTGCCACAAAATCGTT
>JAGNWC010000066.1 GCA_017986195.1 Hydromonas sp. | reverse complement strand
CCGTCTTTACCCAAGAATTTGGCTTTTTCGTTCTCTAAATCAGCGGGGCGAGTGGCACTGGCGAATGCCGTGCGGGCTTGGTCAATGATGTGTGCGAGGTCAGTTATTACGGACATAATGGTGCGCATTCGTTGTAAAATTCAAAGAGCGTGATTTTAACCGATGGCGCAGCAAACGTCTATGATTTATCCATTTTTATCTTGAAAATCATTGGTTTAGAGGGTTTTATACATCAATTCATGCGTCTTGATTAAGGCGTGATTTGTTCAAATTGACGCAATCGCTGAATGCGCTCCTCGGTATTTGGGTGACTGGCGAACCAGTCAAAGAACGATGGCTGTTTGTTTTCCTCAGCACTTGGCGTTTTGTGCTCGTGCACGTCGGCTAATTTTTCAAACGAGCGAATGAATGGTGCAACGCCGATGTGTTCGGCGTTCAACTGCTCGGCAGCAAAAGCGTCGGCGGCGATTTCCATCTCGCGTGAGTAACTCATGTTCGCCGCTAAAGTTCCCGCCGATACCGCGGTATTCGCCACACTGCTGGCATCGCCGACCACCACCGCCACACCCACCGATAACAACGAGGCGCGCACCACTGAATGCATGACGTGGTTGTCATGCGCATGTCCCAGTTCATGCAACAACACCGCATACGCCTCGTCGTCGTCATCCAATAATTTAAGTAACTCATCGGTAATGAGTATGCGTCCATCCGCCAAGGTAACGGCGTTGGGCACGTCTTTCCAATCACGGAACAGCAACTGCGGTTTTGATTTGGTAAACAGTTCTGGATGCGCCTGCACAAAGGTGTTGAACCGCTGGCTCAACGCCGCTTGTCGCTCAGCAGGTACACTACTCGCTTGCATCTCCAATTGCTCAAGAGCCTGCAAGGTTTGTTGCCCCATGGTTTGATAGACAGACACGGGCAAAGCATTGCTCACGCCAACCACCAAAGGCGGAATCGCGAATTGATAAAACGCCACCACCGAGAGCACCGTGGCTGCAATCGCACCGATAATCCACAAGCGATGACGCTCAAAGCCATCGACCCATTTGACCCAAGTGGGCACGGGCGCGACAGCAAACACAGCAGTCAGTTGTTCGGGCGCGTATGCGTGAAACACAATGCCATCGGGCAAATGCAAGGTGCGCGGAATGCTGCCGATGGCATCGGACAAGCGCACATCCTGCACACTAAAATACGTGCAGGTTTGCGCCATCCATAAAGCCACTCGCCCATCATCTGCGAGTTCAACTTGGGCGGGAATACGTTCGCTGTTGCCCAATCGGTAGCAGTAGCCGTCTATCATGATTAAAACTGAATATCCAAGTTAAACACATCACCCAAGGCATCGGCGGTTGCGCCCGTCTGGACACGGGCTTGCTCTTGCGTCACCAATGTGTTTAAGTCGCCTTGAATCGCGGTGTGTTTGGCCAAAAATTCCGCCACACGCACCCGCACAAATGGGGTGAGAAGACCCAAACTAAACATTATCATCAGTGCATTGGTAAACAACAACACCGCATAATCACTCGGCGCAATGCTTGATTCAAACGTATAAGCACGCTCTGCGCCTATGTGGGTTTGCCCGTAAGTGTAATTGCGAATTTTTGAATAAATCAAAGCACGCACATAAAGTACAACCACAAACACACCGACATATCCCCCAAAAAACACCAAAGGCAATATTGTCAGTGGCACATTGGTCTGCTTGCCCGCTTGCGTCATCGAATAGATTAAACTGCCCAGCCCGACGAACAGCACAATCAAAAAGGCGGTCACAACCAACACCCCTATCCAGTAGTTTTTCAGAAATTGGCGCGTGCTGAGTTGCGCGATAAAGTGTTTATCACCATACAGATACCCATTGTGAATATACGATGCCATGCCTTGATTGACCCAAGCGACAAGCCCCATAACAATCGCAAACAACGTCAATGTCCAAAGCAACAACGCAAGTCCGATACCGAGATTGAGATTGGCAACTGTTTGAATTTGATTGCCCCCAAAAGCATAGACAAGCAGCGCACCCAAACCCAACCACAAGCCTACAAGCAAATTCGCCACAATCGGTTTACCCAAAAAATTTAAGTACGCACCTTTAATCGTCCCGATAAATCCAAAGCGTACCCCGCGATAACGCGTCATCACCGCATTAAATCGCAAACTGCGTTGCACCACCCAAGGAAACACCAAAATCATTAAAACAACGATGGCAAACGAAATGACCGGCATCGAATTGGACAACAAGACATAAGTTACAAATAATACCCCAGCAATCAGTCGCCCTAAAAATATTTGTTTGCCCGTTGCCAAATATTCAAACCGCTCACCTGCCAAATCGGTGTTGCCATAAAAATATTGTTTATTGCGCACATGCGCCCACGGGCTGTACAAGCCCAAAGTCACGATGGTCAATAAGATATTGACGATCCAGATTCCAAAATATTCGCCACCACGCCCGTGAAATTGAAACGCGTTTTTCATAACATCCTTTTTGATGAGTATGTACCAGCCATTCCGTTAAATAAACCGATGTCATTGCGGGCTTGAGCCGAAATCGGCTATAACCATCAACTTCGCCAATCGCCATTGTAACGGATATGCGCGCTCAAATTTCCCATGTGTTGGACTTTTTGCGCACAAAAAAAGCAAGCCCGAAGACTTGCTTTTCTCATAGCCACACACAGCATCGTGTGCGTCCGTAGACGGATAACCTGTGGCTTACGCCAATGCGGCTTTAGCCTTTTCTACAATGGCCGAAAATGCCGCTTTGTCAAACACTGCCAAATCCGCCAAGACTTTACGATCCATTTCAATCGAAGCTTTTTTCAAGCCATGAATGAATTGGCTGTAAGTCATGTCGTTGTTGCGTGCTGCCGCATTGATACGAGCAATCCACAATGCGCGGAATACGCGTTTCTTGGTGCGGCGATCGCGGTAGGCGTATTGACCTGCCTTCATCACCGCCTGTTTGGCGACGCGATAGACATTGTTACGACGACCACGGAAACCTTTTGACAGTTTCAGTACTTTTTTATGACGGGCCCGTGCTGTGACCCCACGTTTTACTCTAGGCATAGTTTACTCCTTTAGTTGGTTAGGGTTAAGCGTAAGGCATCATTGCACGAACTGCTTTGATGTCAGATTTCGCGACAGCAGCAATTCCACGCAATTGGCGTTTGTTTTTGGTGGTTTTTTTGGTCAAGATGTGACGTTTAAACGCAGAACCACGTTTCACTGTACCACCTGGACGAACCACAAAGCGCTTTTTCGCGCCACTTTTGGTCTTCATTTTAGGCATAACAACTCCGTTTATTGTATGAATATAGGTGGTTTTACTCACGCAAAACACTTGGGAACCCGATTCACTTCTAATGGCAAACACAGCACAGGGCATAGCCTGCTGTACTGCATTCGACTATTTGGGATGAATCCCAAATTCTTTTGTGTCATTGCGGACTTGATCCGCAATCTCCTTAACAGGTCGATACCACGTCAAGCGCGGTATGACGATACAACTTTACTTCTTACGCGCTGGTGCAATCATCATCACCATTTGGCGACCTTCAAGTTTGGGCATGGATTCAACTTGAATCAATTCACCCATCTCATCGCGCACCCGTTCTAATTGACGCATACCGATTTCTTGGTGCGCCATTTCGCGACCACGAAAACGCAGGGTGATTTTGACCTTGTCGCCATCCTCGATGAAACGTTTGATGTTGCGCATTTTGACTTGGTAGTCATTCTCGTCTGTACCTGGGCGGAATTTAATTTCCTTGACCTGAATAACTTTTTGTTTGGCGCGGGCTTCGGCGGCTTTTTTCTGCTCTTGGAACTTGAATTTGCCGTAATCCATCAAACGACACACTGGCGGCGTGGCATTCGGCGATATTTCGACCAAATCTGTATCGGCTTCCTCAGCCAATTTCATGGCTTCACGCCCAGACATCACGCCGATAATTTCACCGTCCGTACCAATTAAACGCACTTCACGCGCGTTGATTTCACCGTTGATGCGATGCTGCATCTTAGCTTGCGTAGCGATAGTTTACTCCAATCATTTGTATTACTCTTCAAGCAAAAAATCCCCAAGCACTCTATATAAAGCGCGTTTGGAGTTTTTGCTTCGCTTATTTTTTACAGTTTACGTCGGCTAAAATGTGTTCAATAAACGCCGAAACGCTCATCACTCCCAAGTCTTGATTGCCACGCGCTCGCACGGCAACTGAGTTGGCATCACGCTCTTTGTCACCCACCACCAATATGTAGGGCACTTTCTGTAAACTGTGCTCGCGAATTTTATACGTAATCTTCTCATTACGCAAATCTAATTGCACCCTAAGTCCTTGTTTTTCCAATTCTTGTGCCACTTGCGCGACATATTCAGCCTGTGCTTGAGAGATATTGGCAATCACCACCTGAACTGGAGCGAGCCAAGTTGGCAACGCACCCGCGTGGTTTTCGAGCAAAATCCCCATAAATCGCTCCATCGATCCAAGAATCGCACGATGCAACATCACGGGACGCTGACGCGAATCGTCCGCAGCGACGTATTCGGCATCAAGGCGTTCGGGCAAAACGAAGTCCAACTGCAAAGTACCGCATTGCCATGAGCGACCAATTGCGTCTTTGATGTGGTATTCGACTTTCGGACCATAAAACGCGCCTTCACCTGGTAATTCTTCCCAAGTGATGCCGCAGGCAGTCAAGGCTTGGCGCAAGCCATCTTCTGCTTTGTCCCACACTTCGTCCGAGCCTGCGCGTTTTTCGGGACGCAAACTGAGTTTAATCGAGACATCGTTAAATCCAAAGTCTTTGTAGATGCCCATGGTCAACTCATTGAACGCCTTGGCCTCAGCCACCACTTGATCTTCGGTACAAAAGATGTGTGCATCGTCCTGCACAAAGCCACGCACGCGCATCAAACCGTGCAAAGAACCCGACGGCTCATTGCGGTGGCACGAACCAAATTCGGCAAAACGAATCGGCAATTCGCGGTACGAGCGCAGCGCATGGTTAAACACCTGCACATGACCTGGACAGTTCATCGGTTTGACCGCGTACTCATACTTTTCAGACTCGGTGACAAACATATTGTCACGGTAGTTCTGCCAGTGCCCTGATTTTTCCCAAAAGGTTTTACTCATCACCTGCGGTGTGCGGATTTCTTCATATCCTGCGACTTTCAAACGACGACGGATGTATTGTTCAATTTCTTGCCAAATCGTCCAACCTTTGGGGTGCCAAAATACCATACCAGGTGCTTCATCTTGCAAATGAAACAAATCCAAAGAACGCCCCAAACGACGGTGGTCACGTTTTTCAGCTTCCTCAAGCATATGTAGATAGGCGGCTTGGTCTTCTTTTTTCGCCCACGCTGTGCCGTAAATCCGTTGCAACATTTCGTTGTTTGAATCACCGCGCCAATACGCACCCGCCAGTTTCATCAATTTAAACACTTTGAGTTTACCAGTGGATGGCACGTGTGGCCCACGACACAAATCAATGAATTCGCCTTCGCGGTACAGACTGATTTTTTGTTCGGCGGGAATCGCAGCGATGAGTTCGGCTTTATACACTTCACCTTGCTCGGTGAAAAATTTCACGGCATCGTCACGCGACCACTCTTCGCGCGTCACCACCTCATCTTTTTTCGCCAATTCGTTCATTTTACTTTCAATGGCGATTAAGTCATCGGGCGTAAATGGGCGTTTGTAGGCAAAGTCATAGTAAAAGCCATTTTCAATCACAGGGCCAATGGTCACTTGCGCATCGGGATACAGAGACTTGACCGCGTAGGCGAGCAAATGCGCGGTTGAGTGACGGATGACCTCCACGCCTTCAGCGTCTTTATCAGTAATGACGGCTAAATGTGCATCGGTAGTAATCAAATGCGAGGTATCGACCAACTCGCCATTGACCTTACCCGCCAACGCGGCTTTTGCCAAACCTGCGCCAATGCTGCCTGCGACTTGCGCAACGGTGACAGCACCCTCAAATGCGCGTTGCGAACCGTCTGGAAGCGTGATTGTGACCATAGTGACCTCGATGATGTATGTGTTAAAAATGCATTGCTAAATTATTTAGACATAAAAAAAGACCCACCATGTGAGCCTTTTGTCGTTTGTGTTGTCTAAAAACCACCATGACTGCTCACCACGCGACGATAACCGTCGTGGTTGTTGTGTGGGTGTCTGTGAACAATGTCATGATGATATCAATTTTGGTAGGCGAAATTGGATTCGAACCAACGACCTCCACGATGTCAACGTGGCGCTCTAACCAACTGAGCTATCCGCCTGTGTGTACAAATAAACAAGACGCGCATTATAGCACGCAGATTCGTCTTTGACAATTCAAAGGTCAAGCAATATTGCTTAACGACGTTTGAGCACAAAAACCAACCACATCAGCGCAATCCCAGCCAAGCCAATCAGCGACCACATGGGTATTTGCAAACCGAATATCAAAGGCAACTTGGCAGTACAACTGCCACTGGCAGAGAACCATTCGGGGAACCAACGTGCGGTGGGCAAGGCATTCATCCATTGCTCGACTTCATCTTTAACACATTCGGATGCGGGGTGGGCGATAATCCACAGGTGATAGACCGCAATGCCCGCACCCAACAATCCAATCAACGCTGCCGACACATCCGCCCAACGAGGTAAGCATCCTTTGAGCAACCCCGCCAACGCAAAAATTCCCATCAACCAATAGCCATAACGCTGAGCGACACACAGTGGGCAGGGAGCCAAATCCAAGACCGATTGTAAATAATGCGCCGCTGTCAACGGCAACGCGCACAGTACCAGCAACAACGCATACACACCGCGATGGCGTGCAGGCTTTGTGATAAACATTCGTTTTTGTTTCATATAATGATATTGAGTCCGTTCAAATTCACCCATGACTGTACAAGATATTCGCAGTGAATGCCACAAAAAACCAGTAAAATAGCGACTATCATTTTCTTAGAGGATTTTTTATGAATGTATTGGTCATCGGTGGTGGTGGACGCGAGCACGCGTTGGCGTGGAAATTGTCAAACTCTCCTAAAATCAAGGCGGTTTTTGTCGCACCTGGCAACGCAGGCACAGCGTACCTGCCCAAAACCACCAACATCACGCAGGTGGACAACGCCGCATTGGTGCAATTCGCAAAAAATAATCAAATCGCCTTGACCGT
>JAGNWC010000065.1 GCA_017986195.1 Hydromonas sp. | reverse complement strand
TTATTTCGACAAAGTTTCAGATAGTCGGAAAACCAAAAGCGCGGGATTCCGCGCTTTTGTCGTCTAATTTAGCAGAATCATCAGAGCATCAACACATCGGAAATACGGATGAGTTCTTTATCAATCACATGGTCTTTTTTAATTGCGTCGATGAGTGAAGTGTACGCGATTTGCCCCGAAATCATCCCTGCCATCACGCCACGACGACCGACCATCAAGCCCTCCACCGCCGCCACGCCCAAACGTGAAGCAAGCACACGGTCGGCACAACTCGGTGAGCCGCCGCGCTGCAAATGTCCGAGCACCGTGACGCGCAAATCATAATGCGGCGCGCGTTCACGCACGCGGTTTGCCAACTCGTACACGCCACCTTCTTCACCTTCGGCAACCACCACCATAGAAGCGACTTTGCCCAATTGCGAAGCGCGGTCCAAAGCAGCAAACATTTTGTCCAAGTCCAAATGCTCCTCTGGAATCAAAATATCCTGTACACCACCCGCAATTCCGCTGTTGAGCGCGAGAAAACCAGCATCGCGCCCCATCACTTCGATGAGAAACAAACGATTGTGCGAGGTCGCGGTGTCACGAATTTTATCAATCGCTTCAACCACGGTATTGAGCGCGGTGTCATAACCAATCGTGGTGTCCGTGCCGTAAATATCGTTATCAATCGTCCCTGGCAAACCAATAATCGGTACATCGTATTCGGTACCAAAAATTTCCGCCCCAGTGAACGAACCATCACCACCGATGACCACCAAAGCGTCCAATTTATTTTCTTTATAATGCTGGTAAGCAATCGCGCGCCCTTCGGTGGTCATGAATTCCATGCAACGCGCAGTGCGCAACATCGTTCCACCTTTTTGAATGATGCCTTTCACATCGCGCGGTCCCAACTCTTTCATCTGATTTTCAACCAAGCCTTTATAACCTTGCTCAATCCCGACGGCAACCAAACCGTGATAAGCACATGCACGCACCACGGCACGCAGCGCGGCATTCATCCCAGGGGCATCGCCACCCGAAGTTAAAACCCCCACACGTTGGATACTTGGTGTTTTCTTTTTGGTCGTCATGATTGTCCTTATTTTTGCAAAAATTATATTTTGGTATTTTACCTTTTTTTCATGAATAACCTGTGTCCCATTCCAGTGCATTCAGACAAATTGGCTTGTAATAGCACTGTGTTACAATGACCGCCACCCATGACTTCAAAAATTACCATGCATCCCGCCAAAATACTCTTTTCCGACAGCCGAGCACCACGCATACTTTCACCTGTTGAACACTACGCAGGCAATGAACGTTTTATTGAAAAAGTCTTGCACAAACAGCATGATTTGCAAGGCATTTTTGACATCACGCTTGACCTCGAGGACGGTGCGAGCGTGGGTCAAGAATCGGCTCAAGCCAAGTTATTTGGCGAAATTTTAGCCAGTGCAAAAAACGTCCATCAACGCCTTGGTGTGCGCGTTCACGACCCTCTACACACTCATTTTCCTATGGATGTCGATGAGGTATTGCAGACGGGCAAGCAAACCCCTGCGTATTGGATGATTCCAAAAATCACAGGTTTGGTGCAGGCAAAAGCTGCGATTCAAACAGTTACCCAGAGCCACGCACAACACCAAATTCCACTCGCACCCATCCATTTATTGATTGAAACCCACGGCGCACTGCACGATGTGTACGACATCGCGGCTCTGCCTGAAGTTGAAAGCCTGTCGTTTGGTTTGATGGATTTTGTTTCTGCGCACCACGGCACTATTCCAGCCAGTGCCATGACCAGCCCGATGCAGTTTGACCACCCAATGGTCGCGTATGCCAAATTGGCGATTGCGCGGGCTTGCGCCGCGCACGGTAAAGTTGCCAACCACAATGTCACCACGGATTATCAAACCGCTGGCGCGGCTTTTGCCGATGCACGCCGTGCACGCGACGAGTTTGGCTATTTGCGCATGTGGAGCATACACCCGAATCAAATTGACGAGATTTTGCAGGCGTTTGCACCCGATACCGATGAAGTTCAGTTTGCAGCTGATTTACTGCTCAAAGCAGCCGCAGCCCAGTGGGGTCCGATTTCGTTCGAGGACAAATTACATGACCGCGCGAGTTTTCGACATTATTGGTTGATTTTAGAACGCGCCCATTGTATGAATAACATCATTCCTCTGTCGGTTGCACATTGGTTTTGAGTAATCACGGTGGCGATGTCTTGAACGATGATTCAAATCAAATATTGATGTCCCAAGCTTTGCTCACAGTATCTTTCATGGCTTGATTTAAATAAAATCCAGCCAACTCAAAATCCTGCGGATAGGTCACTTTGATGTTGCGCGCATCGCCCTGCACCAGTAGCGGTTGATAGCCCGACCATTCCATCACACTGGCTTCATCGGTGATGGTTTGCGCAACCTCTTCATCGGTGAGCGCGTCGCTCAAAGCGTTGTACAGTCGACTAACCGTGAACATCTGCGGGGTTTGCGCACCCCAAAGTGCGTTTCTATCCACAGTTTTTTTGATGTGGGTGTGGTCGATTGATAGTTTCACGGTATCGGTCATGGGCAAGGCGAGGATGCCGCCGACCACTTGCCATTCCGCGCTCTGTTCAAGTTGTGTCTGGGCTTCGCGCCACACTTCATCACGCAAACGCAAGATCGCTTGCGCATCCACGCATGGACGCGCTGCATCGTGCACCATGACCCACGCCTCGTCATTCGCGCCCAATTGCCCGTCCAATTCTGCCAAACCATTACACACCGACTCGGCGCGAGTTGAACCACCAACTGGCAAAACCACCACTCGATCATGCAGGCTGTACTGCGCCAAGAAAGGCGCGATGCTGTGTTCAAACCAGTCATCCGCAGGTGAAATCACCACATACACGCGGGCAATTTCGCGCACGTGGGTGAAGGCTTGTATCGTGTGCCAAAACATCGGTGCATCGTGGATGTTTTGATATTGTTTCGGTACCACGCCACCTGCACGCGCGCCCACGCCAGCGGCGCAAATGAGCGCGTGAAGCGGATATTCAGAGATTTGTTTGGTCGTATTCATGGGCTTATTGTATTCGAATTCTTGCTTTGGTCGTGCATTGATGCACGAAAAATCGAATGGGTTGAGATATTTGATAAAAATACCTTGACCCAAAAAGCAAATACAATGATAATGAGAATGATTATTCTTTGTAATTCTATTAAGGACTTCTACCATGAAAAAAATTGTATTTCCCATGCTGTTAACCGCCACCTTGGTTTTGAGTGCTTGTGACAAAACATCTACGCCCGAATCGGTTAAAACTCAAGTCGAGCAACAAGCCAGTGCCCCCATCGCCGCCAATGATTTGAGTGCGGAAACCAAAGCCTATCAACAATGGGTGGAAGGACAAATTGATTTATTGTTGTCTGACACAGAAAAATTCGTCGCTGCTTTAAACGCAGGCAATGTGGCAGAAGCCAAGCGTATTTACCCGCTGGCTCGCATGTATTTTGAGCGTTCTGAGCCGATTGCTGAGAGTTTTGGTGATTTGGATCCACGCATTGACAACCGCGAAGCAGACCTTGAAAAAGATGAAACTTGGACGGGTTTTCATCGGATTGAGAAAATTCTATGGACACAAAACACCACCAAAGGCACGGAGCAATTGGGCAAGCAATTGATTAATGATATCAAAGAATTGCGGGCGAAAATTCCAACGGCCAATGTCACGGGCGAATTGATGGTGCAAGGCTCAGTGGATTTACTCAACGAAGTGTCCACCAGCAAAATCACAGGTGAAGAAGAAATTTTCTCGCGCACCGATTTGTACGACTTCAAAGCCAATATCGAGGGTGCGGAAAAAATATTTGAAATTTTCACACCCAAACTTCAAGCCAAAAATCCTGCTTTGGTCTCTGAATTGACAGACAAATTCAAAACCATTAACGCGTTACTGGACAAACACAAACAAGGCGACAACGGCTATATCTCCTACACCAAACTCAGCCAACAAGACACCAAAGAACTCGCCGAAGCCGTGAATAAATTGGGTGAGCCCTTGGCACAAATGGGCATCGTTTTAAAATAAATCAAAGAGATTATGAGACAAAATACTCAAAACGCATCCACCGCCTCTCGCCGAAATTTCTTAAAATCCATCGGCGGTGGCTCAGTCGGTTTGGCACTGGGTAGCGGCTTGGGCTTGGGCTTGGCCGCGTGTAGCCCCAAATCACCAACCCAAGATTTTTCGGGGGATTACAGTGCGATGGCGCAGCAAAGCCATCCATTCTACGGTGCGCATCAATCAGGAATTACCACACCTGCCCAACGCGCGATTTATTTTTTGGTCTTGGATTTGCACACTCAGAACATCGAAGAAGTCAAAGCCGTTTTTAAAAAATGGACCGAATCGGCTGCCAAATTGACCCGTGGTGAAAACATTCAGCCCTATGGCGACAACCCGTTCGTTCCGCCCGTTGACACAGGTGAGGCCGATAATTTGGGAGCTTATGGTTTGACTTTGACTTTTGGGGTCTCGCCTGCGTTTTTGCAAAAACTGGGGTTGTCAGCGCACGCACCTGCCGAATTTGTTGATTTACCGCTATTTCCACGCGATCAAATCAAGCCAGAATTCTCTGGTGGCGATATCTGCATCCAAAGCTGTGCCGACGACGCGCAAACCGCCTTTCATGCGGTGCGTCAATTGGTGCGCCAAGCACGCTCCTCGGTGACCATGAAATGGAGTCAATCGGGTTTTAATGCATTTGACCATAGCCAACACACCCCGCGCAATTTATTTGGTTTTAAGGATGGGACTGCCAATCAAGAGACTTTAAAAAATGCCGACCAACACGTGTGGGTTGATGCCCCCAATTGGCTTGTGGGCGGCTCGTATTTGGTTGCTCGCAAAATTCAAACCCATTTGGAAACCTGGGATAGAACCAGTTTAAAAGGTCAAGAAGAAACTTTCGGACGCGCCCGTCACAGCGGCGCGCCGATGGGAGCTCAGGCTGAGTTTGACCACGCAGACATTCAGCGCAAGGATAGCCAAGGCAACCCAGTGATTCCCGACGATTCACACATGGGGCTGGCCAAAAAAACGGGATTGCAGATTTTGCGCCGTTCTTTTTCTTTTTCCAGTGGTATTGATGCGGCAACAGGACAATTTGACGCGGGTTTATTGTTCATTTCATTCCAAAAATCGCCCGCGCAGTTCGTTGCCCTGCAATCTGCGTTTGGACGTATGGACAGAATGAATGAGTACATCACGCACACAGGCAGTGGTTTGTTCGCGTGTTTCGGTGGCATTCAGGAAGGTGGCTACATTGGCCAAACTCTTTTAGAAAGTCAGAAAGTTGGATAATTGAATATGACTATTTTTTCACGCAGCAAACGTGTATTGCTCAACCTAATGCTTGCATTGAGCATCGGCACCATCGCGCCCACAATTGCCCTTGCTCAAACCACCACTGCTTCTCACTCCAATCAGAATGAGCCAGTCAATAAAAAACTCAATTTGAGCCCTTTATTTGTTGATCTGTCCGATGCAATGGGCGCAAGCAAGCACCACGATTTTGACCAAGCAAAAGTGCAATTGACACAAATAAATCGTGCTTTTTCTGATTTGGAATCACGCGACTCGCCCATGGGCAAGCAAGTTGCCACAGCCTTGCAACAAGCCTTGCAAAACCCCAGCAGCGAGCATTTGTCTGCCCTATCCAGTGCCTTGTACGAATTTGAACGAGAGCAAAATCCCGTTGACCACAGTGCCAAAAGAAAGATTTTTAAGACCCAAATAGTCCCTGCTTACGAGCGTCTGAACCAAGTCATCAACCGTGCTGCCAGCGACAATATCGCCGAACTACAACAGGCCTATCAGCAGTTCAACCGTGTGTGGCTGAGCAACGAGCGCGTGGTGCGCAACACCAGCATGGGGCATTATGGCTCTATCGAAACCGCCATGGCACTGATGCGGGTTGCCATAGAGTCAAGCCCGCCCAATATCGATAAAATCAAACAACAATCGTTGGCTTTAAAAACCGCTTTGGACAGTTACCATTCGGGTGAAACGGCAGTAGTCACGCAGAGCACACATACTTTAAATGACGGTACACAATTGTTGCGTGAAGGTTTCAATGCGTTCCAAGCCAACAACATCAGCCAGGGGCAAGATAAACTTACTCGTTTTATCGAAATTTGGCCGAGCATAGAAGGCGATGTCAGCACACGCAATCCTGCGCTGTACAGCCGCATCGAAAGCCAAATACCTGTGATATTGGCCAAAGGCAACGAGCCTATGCAACAAAACGCTTTAAACGAACTCATCAGCGAACTCGCCAGTATCAACCCCAATCAGCAATACAGCGCGGTGGATGCCATGCTGATTTTACTGCGTGAAGGTGTTGAAGCGATGTTGATTGTGATTGCGCTCATCAGTGCACTCAATGTCGCCAAACAACCGCAAGGAAAAAAATGGGTTTATGCAGGCGTGCTCGCAGGCCTACTCGCCAGCGTAATCGGTGCAATCGTATTGCAACGTTTATTTCCCGCAGTGACAGCAGGTACCCATCGAGAAGTATTGGAGGGATTCATTGGCTTATTTGTAGTCGTGATGATGCTGATGATCGGCACATGGTTGCACAGTAAATCCAGCCTGCAATCGTGGAATGCTTACATTACCAAACACATGGGTAAAGCCTTGACCACGGGCAGTTTGGTCTCATTGTTTGGTTTGAGTTTTTTGTCGGTGTTTCGAGAAGGCGCGGAAACCATTGTTTTTTACGCGGGTATTTTGCCGAAAATCAGTATGAATGATTTTTTGACAGGTATTTTTGCTGCCTTGCTTGTGCTTGCGGTTTTGGCTGTGCTCTTACTCAAAACCTCAATCAAGTTACCAATTGCCAAACTATTTAATGTACTGACTTGGGTGATTTACGCATTGGGCTTTAAGATTCTCGGCATCAGCGTACATGCCTTACAACTGACGGGTTATTTGTCCTTAACATCAGTGCAGAACCAATGGTTGGAAAACAGTGATTTGGGACTTTTTGCAACGGTTGAAACTTTAAGTGCTCAAGCGATGTACATCCTCATCATCCTCGTGATTCAATGGTATTTTAAGCGAAACACTCGCCCATCGACTGTCGCACAGACGCAATCATAATGTGTGTGGCTATCAAAAAGGGGACGAAAAAATGGCGCGAAATTCGCGCCATTTTCATTTTTTTGTGAATCACACAGCGATTCAACCATGCTTTAGATGGCTCTACGCGCCA
>JAGNWC010000064.1 GCA_017986195.1 Hydromonas sp. | reverse complement strand
CCAATGCCGCACCCGACTGAAACCCAAACAGGCTAATCGCCGCCGCCACCGCCAACTCGAAAAAATTACTCGCGCCAATCAACGCCGATGGACAAGCAACATTGTGCTTTTCCCCCACTGCACGGTTGAGCCAATACGCCAAGCCCGAATTGAAAAACACTTGGATGAGAATTGGCACGGCGAGCATGGCGATAATCAAGGGTTGCGCCACAATCGCTTTGCCTTGAAATGCGAACAACAATACCAAGGTCAATAACAAAGCCACGATGGAATACGTACCCATTTTGTCCATCGTCTGTTTGAACGCGGCTTCGCCATTTTTGAGCAATATTTTGCGCAAGACTTGAGCAATGACAACAGGAATGACGATGTACAAAACCACCGAAATCAGCAAAGTATCCCACGGCACAGTGATTGCCGAGAGCCCCAACAGCAAACCGACAATCGGTGCAAAGGCAAATATCATAATCGTGTCATTGAGCGCAACTTGCGAAAGCGAGAACAAGGGTTCACCGTTGGTCAGACGGCTCCAGACAAACACCATCGCGGTACACGGCGCGGCAGCCAGTAAAATCAATCCCGCGATGTAACTGTCCAATTGCTCGGCGGGCAAATACGGCGCGAACACATGACGAATAAATATCCAGCCGAGCAAGGCCATCGAAAACGGTTTGACCAACCAGTTGATGAACAAAGTCACGCCGATGCCGCGCCAGTGTTGTTTGACTTGGTGCAAAGCCGAAAAATCAATCTTCATCAGCATCGGGATAATCATCACCCAAATCAACAACCCGACGGGCAAATTGACCTGCGCGACTTCCATTGCGCCCAATTGCTCAAACGCTGCGGGCATGAGTTGCCCCAAAACCACACCGACCACGATGCACAGCGCGACCCAGAGACTGAGATAGCGTTCAAACACGCTCATAGATTGGGTTAATGACTTGTGTTCGCTCATGGTTTAATCCATTGGTTTTGCACCGCTTCATCGGCCGCGCCTGTGACATCGGCAATCGCTTTAATCTCATGGCGAATCGCATTCGCGTCCAACACCTCCAAAGGCAAATTCACAAACACATGCACGCGATTCATAATCATACGAAACACTTTGGCAAAATCTGCGCGTTTTTCGGCATCTGTCCCCGTCATACCAGGATCGGGAAAACCCCAGTGCGCGGTCATCGGCGCGCCGTACCAAATCGGACAGGTCTCGCCAGCGGCGTTGTCGCAGACCGTGAATACAAAATCCATTTGTGGCGCTTCAGGATTGATGGACGGCGCGAATTCGTCCCAACTTTTACTGCGCAATGCACTGGTGTTGTAGCCAATCAATTGTAGCTGCTCAATCGCAAATGGGTTCACGCGACCACTGGGCTTGCTGCCCGCGCTGTAGGCGCGAAATCGTCCTTTGCCCATCACATTAATCAAACCTTCCGCCATCACACTGCGCGCCGAATTACCTGTGCACAGCACCAAAACGTTATAAACCTTGCTCATCCCTTGCTCCCTATTTAAAAAGCACTCATCATACCAACCAAAAATGACAAAACTATTTCACAAACCACAAACCACCCATTCAATCATTAACAACAACCACCTGTATTTGAACCGCAACCCGCTTTGGCTGACTTGGTCTCTGGCATCTGAGGCACGCACGCACTGGTTGCACAACCACCGCCCACAGACTCCGTAGACTCTTTACCAAAAACAGGCACACCGTCCAAAGTATGAAAAGTCTCCCAAGGTAAACCCGATGGGTCTTTGACCCAATATTTATCAGACTGCGCATAACAACACGCGCTGCCCGACTCTTCAATCAGCGCAGTGGCCAAGCCATTTAAGCGCGTGTGCATTTCGTCCAGCTCATCGGCATGCTCGACCTGAATGCCCAAATGATCCAAGCCAACTTTCGCACCGCGCTGCGAGATGGCAAAATTCATGCGCGGGTCATCCAACATCCATTTGGCATAATCGGTCTGAACCACCGTGGGCTCAGTGGCAAACAAAATCTGATAAAACCGCATACTCTCTTGTAAATCATCGACCGACACATGTATGTGCAAACGTTTCATTTCATCTCCTCGCAAAGAACATCATCCACCACCGCGCAGGACAATCCCCCACAGCAATTTTCAGTTAAAAAATCAATCAAATCCTGCATCAATTCGGTATTTGCCCGATAAATCACAAACCGCCCCACGCTCTCACTGCTGACCCAGCCTGCATGGTTGAGTTCTTTCAAATGAAAGGACAAGGCCGACGGCACAATGCCCGTCACCTCACTGATTTTGCCCGCAGGTAAACCCTCTGCGCCCGCTTGAATCAGCAGGCGAAATACGTTTAAGCGCGATGCTTGCGCAAGTGCAGAAAGTGAGGTGACGGCGGTTTGTGTTTTCATATTTCAATAATACTTGAAATATTGAAATAATGCAAATTAAAAAATTCATTCTCCAAGCTTGTGTCATCGATTAAAAAAATCCCTGTAAAATAACGCATTCACTCAAAAAAACACCATGCAAAAATCACCCAATCCGACTCAACAAACCACACCCTGCTTAATGCAAGCATGGCATGCGCATGAGCAAGAATTGCGCCATTGGTTGCGCAAGCAGGGTTTAATGCGCGAGCAAAGCGAGGATTTTTTGCAAGAGATGTTTCTCAAATCTTTAACGCAACAACAAAAATTTTGCGCCATTGAAAACCCACGCGCATGGTTTTTTACGATGGCAAAGCGAATGCTCATAGATCAATTCCGCACACAAAAAAACTGGGTGGAATTGGATGAACATTTGCCAGAACCCTTGGTTGACGAGCCTCTGCCTGTGGACAGTTTGACTGTTTGCCTACCCCGCGTGCTCAATGAATTGTCGGAAAAAAACCGCCAAGCCATACAGTTTTGTGACCTTGATGGCATGGCGCAAGCCGAGTTCGCGCGTATCACGGGTTTGTCATTGTCAGGCGCAAAATCGCGCCTACAAAGGGCGCGCGTGGCATTGGCAAATCAGCTGAAACTATCTTGCCAAGTGAAATTCGATGAGGCGGGCGAGGTGTGTTGTTTCACACCGCGCCCATAAACGCTCAATAAACGCCCTTGGCAAATTCTCTGAGATACTTATTAAGTGTAAGAATTAACAACAGCCTTTACTCACCAGTGGCGTGTGCGAACAGCAAGTGTTGTTGATAGCAGGAGATGGAGAACAATACGAATCTGCTGTGCTTGCGAGACCTGTACAACCACAAGCACTTGCCTGCTCATCCGATGACGCACTTAATTTCTCACCACGCACAGGAAAACCACGCACAATCCATCTGTCCATACCATGCTGCATATTGGCGACCTTATCGTAGCCGTGAAACATTAAAAAATAACATGCTTTTAAACTGCGGTGTCCCGCCGAGCAAACAAGTAACATTTCGCGGTCACGTGGTAATTCCACATAGCGTGTATCCAATTCACTCAGCGGAATATTAACGATTTCTGGCACATCAAAAGCCAGTTGTTTAACCTCATCATACTCGCGCACATCCACTACCAATAAACCTTCTTCGAGAATCTTACGATGTGCTGTCGTGGGGCAATACTGTGTTGCCTCTGCCAATTTTTTGGGCTGACTGTTCATGCGTGGCTCCAATTAGTTTGACAACCATTGTTCAATTTTTTCACGATTGGGAATGCCACCAGCATGCACCACTTTGCCATCAATCACCACCCCTGGTGTGCTCATCACGCCGTAGCCCATAATTTCTCGCAACTCTTCAACTTTTTGCACATGGACTGTCACGCCTTTGGTCTGAGCGACTTGCTCAATCAATGCCACGGTTGCTTTACAGTTGGCGCAACCCGTACCCAATACTTTAATGTCCATCATGTATTCCTTTCAAAAAAATAAAAAACTCAATCACATTGTTCCAAGTTAAAAACACTACAGCACTGCGTTAAAGACATAGCCCACGATTAAAATTCCAACCGCCACCACACCAACGAATGTGGCAATCAAACGAACTTTAAGCACTTTGCGTAAAATAATCATTTCAGGTAAAGACAATGCAATCACACTCATCATGAATGTCAACACCGTACCCAAAGCCGCCCCTTTGGTCAGCAAAGCCTGCACGATGGGAATGACTCCTGCCGCGTTGGTGTACATAGGAATACCCACCAATATCGCCAATGGCACAGACCACCAAGCCTCTTTACCCATAATCGATGCCATAAAATCTTCGGGTACATAGCCATGTATCACACCACCGATGGCAATACCCACCAGAATATAAGGCCAAACCTTACCCACAATTTCACGCACCGATGCAAAACCCGCATGAATACGCTCTGACAATGTAATGTCAGCATCTTCAAACTGAGCCGACATCTTGGGCATATCGCGCACCCAATCTTCTAAATAGGCTTCCATTTTTAAACGCCCAATCACCCAACCCGCCACAATCGCAACAGACAAACCCAAGCCGAGGTACAGCATCGCCACTTTCCAACCAAACATACCAAACAGCAATGTCAATGCCACCTCATTGACCATAGGCGCAGCAATCAAAAATGAAAAGGTCACGCCCAAAGGCACACCTGCCTGTACAAAACCGATAAACAAAGGCACTGCCGAACAAGAACAAAATGGTGTCACAATACCCAATGATGCCGCCATGACATTGGCTGCCCCTTCGGTTTTACCCGCCAACAATGCACGCGTGCGTTCAGGGGTAAAATAACTGTTAATCATGCCCATCACAAACACCACCGCTGTCAACAACATCAAAACTTTGGGGGTGTCATAAAAAAAGAATTGTAACGCACCACCCAAATGTGAACTTCGCTCAACGGGAAGCAAGGTGACGCAATATTCGGATAAGGGAATGAGTACTTGATACAGTGCAAACCAAACCACCGCAGCAAGAATTAAAAACAAACGGGGGGATTTTCGCGCTATTTGATTCAATGTCTTAAACATAAGTTCTCTCAAATTTTTTAACTGCCAACAAAATATCAGACCTTTGCACAACCTTCATACAAAACGCCGTCATACCCGCGAAGGCGGGTATCTATCAGTACACCCGACTCTTTCGGAATTATATTTTGGCCTATTCGTAAAAATCAGATAAACAAACTATATTCCTGCTTTCGCGGCAATGATGAGACAGTCATTTTACAAACCCGTTTAGGTCGCGCAAAGCTCTCAATATGAAGATTTTCTCGGGGACTTGTGAGAAGACGATGAACTGATAAGAAGACGCAGATTTTTTGCTTTTTAATGGCTCAATTTTTAGAAGCGATTGCGTCAGGTGTGGAAGTTGAGGGGATATTTTTGATTTTTGGTAAAAACAAACCACGCATCAAAATTCGTCATCTTGATACGTGGTGGCATTGATTTTAATATCGGAGTTTAACGATTGGCTTTCAACTCGGCCTTAGACAAGAAACCGTCTTTATCCAAGTCCAAGGCTTTAAAATTACTCGCCAAATCGCTCAAACCTGCTTTTTGGGCTTCTTCTAAAGACAACTTACCATCGCCATTGACATCGGCTTCAGCAAAAGTCGCTGCCATCGCAGACACGCTAACCAAAAGGGCTGAACCCAAGACAAGTTTAAATAGTTTTAAAGTATTCATTGTGTTCTCCATTTTTTGAGAGTATTAACGAGCGTCATTATAAGGCACATTGTGTATCAATAATACCCAAGTGATTTATCGGTTGACCACCATGCGATTTTGTTACAATGCTGCTTTTGAACCACAACCCATAAACCACATTTATTGTGATAATGATATTTCATCAATTTACTTAGGAATTACCTATGGCAGGCGCAAGTTTACTCACCCTTATTGACGACATCGCAACTCTTTTAGACGATGTCAGCGTGATGACCAAGGTCGCTGCCAAAAAAACCGCGGGCGTGCTCGGTGACGATTTGGCTCTGAATGCCCAACAGGTCACAGGCATCAACGCCGACCGCGAATTACCCGTGGTCTGGGCGGTGGCAAAAGGCTCCATCATCAACAAAGCGATTTTAGTACCTTTGGCCTTATTGCTCGCGGCATGGCAGCCTTGGTTGGTGACGGTGTTGCTGATGATAGGTGGTGCGTATTTGTGCTTTGAGGGCTTTGAGAAAATTGCCCATAAATGGCTGCACAAGCCCGAAGAAGACGCGCAACACCATGCCGAGTTATTGGATGCCATCGAGGACGAAACGGTCGATATGGTACAGTTTGAAAAAGACAAAATCAAAGGCGCAGTACGCACGGATTTTGTCCTCTCGGCTGAAATCATTGTGATTACTTTGGGCACGGTCGCCAGTAAACCCCTGATGGAACAATTGGCGGTGCTGGTCGGTATTTCGTTGATTATGACCATCGGCGTGTATGGTTTTGTGGCTGGGATTGTCAAATTAGACGACATTGGTCTGTGGTTGGCGCAAAAAAGAAGCACAGTGGCGCAACAACTCGGACGCTTTTTCCTCTGGCTCATGCCTGTATTGATGAAGGTTTTGGCATTTGTCGGCACATTGGCGATGTTTCTGGTCGGTGGTGCGATTGTCGCTCATAATTTGCCTGCCGCATTCGGCCTGCACCATTTATACGAAGTCGTCGCCCACAGTCTGCCGACGTGGTTATCGGGTATCTCTTCAACCGTAATGGATGGACTTGCAGGCTTGGTGGTCGGCGCATTGGTTCTGGTCTGCGTCACCGTCATCAGCAAACTCATTCCCCAAAAATCCTCATCCACACATTAAAATGAACACGCACAGCACCCCCGCCCGCATCACCCTGCAAGGCATGAGCAAAGCCTATGGTGCCATGTACGCCAATCAAGACGTGAGTTTAAGCGTTGCCGCAGGCGAGATTCATGCGGTTTTGGGTGAAAATGGTGCGGGCAAATCCACGTTGATGAAAATGATTTACGGTGTGACCACACCCGATGCAGGACAAATTTTTTGGAATGGCGAGCCCGTACAAATTAAATCCCCTGCGCAAGCGCGTGCGCTCGGCATCGGCATGGTGTTTCAACATTTTTCATTGTTTGAAACCCTAACGGTGGTGGAAAATATCGCACTGGCGATGGACGAAAAAATTCCTATGAGTGCGTTGTCGGCTCGAATCGTTGAGGTCTCTGAACGCTACGGTTTGCCGATTGCACCGCAACGTTTGGTACATGATTTATCGGTCGGTGAGCGTCAACGGGTGGAAATCGTGCGTTGCCTGCTGCAAAACCCCAAACTTCTAATTATGGACGAGCCGACCTCGGTGCTCACGCCACAAGCGG
>JAGNWC010000063.1 GCA_017986195.1 Hydromonas sp. | reverse complement strand
TGGGGCTTTGCAAATAGTGGTGTGGCTCATAGCGGGCGTGGCAATATGGTTCTTATCCCGTTGGATACCCTTGTGGATATTGGCTTTTGGGATAATCGCTATTCTTGGATTGTTATTGATTTTGGGTAACCCACAAAACCCACAAAAGCGCGCCGACATGCTGAAAGACATTGAACCACCCAAGTAAGCCATCTGGCTGCAAGCGGTGACCACAGGCGTGTTAGAGTGGTACTTGTTTCAAAAATTACGAGTGGTTAGACTGGTCGTAGAAAGCGTGGTAAAAAAGTAAAACAATAGTTAAATTCACTTAAAGGAGCAATAAATGACAATGATGAAAAAACAATGGTTTGCCACATTGATGGCAACAGCAGCAGTGGTCGGATTGTCCGCCTGTTCAAAATCAGGTGACAGCACATCAGGTACAAAAGACTCGGTGATTCGCATTGCCAGTGGCAGCCCACTCTCAGGGGGTCAAGCCGCAGCGGGTAAAGACTTTGCCAATGGGGCACAATTGGCGGTGGACGAAATCAATGCCAAAGGGGGTATTGACGTGGCGGGTAAAAAATACACCCTCGAACTCGTTCCCGAAGATGACCAAGCCGACCCAAAAACAGGGGCAACGGTGGCACAAAAAATCGTTGATGATAAAAGCATTGTCGCTGTGGTTGGGCACTACAACTCAGGCGTGACCATGGTGGCCAATCCGATTTATGCGCGTGGTAACCTCGCCTCTCTCACGGTGAGCACCAATCCCGATGTGACCCTCAAAGCACCCAAACTCTCGGACGGTTCTACCTCGATTTTCCGTATGGATGCACACGATGGCATCCAAGGGCCTGCATTGGCGACGTTTGCACAAAAAAATGGCGTGAAAAAACTCGCGGTGCTGGACGATGCGACGGCGTATGGCAAAGGCTTGGGTGACCAAGTCGAGAAAAAAGCCAAAGAACTGGGTTTGGATGTGAGTTTGCGTGAATCCGCAACCGATAAAACTGTGGACTTCAAAGCGATTTTGACCAAAATCAAAGCAGCAGGCGCGGACGGCATCATGTGGGGCGGCTATGATGACACGGGCGCGATTTTAAGCAAACAGGCCCGTGAGTTGGGCATTACAGCCATTTTGCTCATGCCTGATACCGCGTGTACGGATAACTACATCAAACTCGCAGGTGATGCAGGTGAAGGCGCGATTTGTTCTTCAACCAGTGTGCCATTGGACACCATGGCGGGCGGTGCGGCCTTTAAAGCCAACTATGACAAACACTTCCAAGGTCAAGTGGTGCAAGCCTACGCGCCCTTGTCGTACGATGCGGTGTATGTGGTGGCTGAGGCGATTAAATTGGCAGGTACGCCACACGACTCATTGAAAATCGCGGCGGCTTTGCCGAAAGTTAAATTTGAAGGTTTGACAGGTACGATTGCCTTCGAGCCAAATGGGGAACGCTTGAATGCGGAAATTGCTATTTTGGAACTGAAAAACAAAGCATTCAAAGTGGTTGAAATTTTGAAATAAACTCATTCATATCGAATGACAAAAAACCCTCCGTATGTGGAGGGTTTTTGTTTGAACAATGAACTTAGAGATCTACGATAACAATATCCACAAATAAAAACCCCTGCATCACTGCAGGGGTTTTTGCTGGGTCATGGTGACTCAATTACATCATGCCGCCCATACCACCCATACCACCCATGCCACCCATATCTGGCATGGCTGGTTTGTCTTCTGGGATTTCAGCAATCATGCAGTCAGTGGTCAAGACCAAACCTGCCACCGATGCCGCATTTTGCAATGCAGTGCGGGTGACTTTGGTTGGATCCAATACGCCTTGTTCAACCAAGTCGCCATACTCGCCAGTCGCAGCGTTGTAACCGTAGTTACCCGATTGGCTAATCACTTGGTTCACAATCACTGAAGGCTCATCACCCGCATTCAATACGATTTGACGCAATGGTTCTTCCATCGCACGCAAAACGATTTGAATGCCTGCGTTTTGTTCCGCATTTGAACCTGTCAAACCACTGATGGCTGCGCGCGCGCGTAACAATGCCACGCCACCGCCAGGCACAATGCCTTCTTCAACCGCAGCACGAGTTGCGTGCAATGCGTCCTCGACGCGGGCTTTTTTCTCTTTCATTTCAACTTCAGTGGCCGCACCGACTTTAATCACGGCTACACCGCCAGCGAGTTTCGCAACGCGTTCTTGCAATTTTTCACGGTCGTAATCTGAAGTGGATTCTTCGATTTGCGCGCGGATTTGTTTCACACGTGCTTCGATGTTGGCAGTCACGCCTGCGCCGTCAATCACCGTGGTGTTTTCTTTGGCGATTTCCACACGTTTGGCTTGACCCAAGTGCTCCAGTGTCACTTGTTCTAAAGTCAAACCTGTTTCTTCGGCAATCACAGTGCCACCCGTGAGGATGGCGATGTCTTCCAACATGGCTTTACGGCGGTCACCAAAGCCTGGGGCTTTAACCGCAGCCGTTTTCAGAATGCCACGAATATTGTTGACCACCAAAGTTGCCAAGGCTTCGCCATCCACGTCTTCGGCAATAATCAACAATGGACGACCTGATTTAGCCACTTGCTCCAAAGTTGGCAACAAATCGCGAATGTTGGAGATTTTTTTATCAAACAACAGGATGAATGGATTGTCCATTTCAACCACTTGTTTTTCAGCGTTGTTGATGAAGTATGGGCTCAAATAACCACGGTCAAATTGCATCCCTTCAACCACGTCCAATTCATTTTGCAATGATTTGCCGTCTTCAACGGTGATGACGCCTTCTTTACCGACTTTGTCCATCGCTTCAGCGATGATGGTACCAATCGAATCGTCAGAGTTGGCGGAGATGGTTGCCACTTGAGCGATTTCTTTGTTTGATGAAGTCGGTTTAGAAATTTTGCGCAACTCTTCAATTGCTGCGGCAACGGCCTTGTCGATACCACGTTTCAAATCCATTGGGTTCATGCCTGCGGCCACGTATTTCATACCTTCGCGTACCACGGATTGCGCCAAAACGGTTGCAGTGGTGGTGCCATCACCTGCGTTGTCGGCAGTGCGTGAAGCGACTTCTTTCACCATTTGCGCGCCCATGTTTTGGAATTTGTCTTTGAGTTCCACTTCTTTGGCAACGGATACACCGTCTTTGGTCACGGTTGGGCCACCGAAACTGCGTTCCAACACCACGTTACGACCTTTAGGACCTAAAGTTACTTTCACCGCATCGGCGAGGACGTTGACGCCTTCAACCATTTTTGCACGAGCGGCATCGCCGAATAATACTTGTTTAGCTGGCATATTAATGCTCCTTTTTTAACTTCTATTGATAATCAAATGAATTTAAATATTCGATGTTTAGACTGATTTAGGCTTGAATCACGCCCATGATGTCTTCTTCGCGCATCACGAGGACTTCATCGCCATCGACTTTGACTGACTGACCTGCATATTTGCCAAACAACACACGATCGCCAACCTTCACGTCCAAAGCAACTTGTACACCTTGGTCATTGCGTTTGCCTGGACCGACTGCCAATACCTCACCTTGGTCGGGTTTTTCAGTCGCGCTATCAGGGATGACGATGCCAGAAGCAGTGGTGCGTTCGGCTTCAACGCGTTTAACAATCACACGGTCGTGTAATGGACGAATATTCATGGATAAACTCCTTTAGTATTAATGACAATCAAACAAATGTTCGGATGAAACTTGCGGAGCGCATTTTAGCACTCTTCCGCTTAGAGTGCTAATGTTGATGACGAAAGATGCTTTTTCAAGGGTTTAAAAGAAAAATTTTTTACCAATTTTTTTGGGTGGTCACTTTACACGCAAGCGTCTGTTTGTTTTTGACTGACAAATCGGTACAATAGCCAGCACACCATTTATAAATAAGGTTTTCATGTTAGAACGCATCCAACCCCCTGTGACATCACCCCAACAAATTACCATTGTCATGCAAAAAACAGGTTTTGGAGTCTTGTCTCGTGCGGGTGTCCATCATTTGATGGGACTTGATGAGCATGGGTTGGATTTGAATCAGTTAAATGACAGTTGGAATCATCTATCGCGTGATACTTACCTCAAAGATGGTGGGCGTTACCGTCTGCGCCGTCATGCTTGCTTTACTGTATGTCAAAATGAATTGAGCCAAGTAGCGCATCGGGCGCATTTTCAACCGATTGAGTACAATGCCCTGCATGGCGGTATGCACCGTTGGTTTGAGCCGATGAGTGAAGCGGTGATCACAAGCGCGGTGTGGCAGCAATTGCTGCGTACCACGGCCAAATTGTGTTCTGAAGTGAAACCCGCCCATGACGATACATGGTACATTGAAGCTCATCAATTTCGCATCGACACCACCGATGGCATCGGTCGTCCAACCCCCGAAGGCGCGCATCGTGATGGCGTGGATTTTGTCATGGTGTTTTTGGTTAATCGTGTGGACATCAAAGGCGGTGAAACCCGCGTGTTTGAAGCCGATGGGTCGAGTGGTCAACGTTTTACTCTGACCGAGCCTTGGTCATTGATGTGGATGGACGATGAACGTGTGGTGCATGAATCCACGCCGATACAACCCATGGGTGAGTACGGCTATCGCGATACGTTGGTTTTGACTTTTCGGCGCAACGGTTTTTTGGGCGACACATAGATCACCCAAACACTGAATACTGGTACGATACACACCCGAAAGGCGGCGTTTTCAAGTAAAATGCCGCCTTTATTGTGTCCATTCAAACCGACCCAAACCCCCGATTCAAACTAAATAGTGCCCATGAAAAACATTCGTAACTTCTCCATCATCGCCCACATCGACCACGGCAAATCCACGCTCGCAGACCGCATCATTCACATGTGTGGTGGCTTGTCTTCACGCGAAATGGAGTCGCAAGTGTTGGACTCTATGGACATTGAGCGTGAGCGCGGGATTACGATTAAGGCGCAGACTGCTGCGTTGACCTACAAAGCAAAAAACGGCGAGATTTATAACCTCAATCTGATTGACACCCCTGGTCACGTGGATTTCTCTTATGAGGTCTCGCGTTCATTGTCCGCCTGTGAAGGTGCGTTGTTGGTGGTGGATGCTTCGCAAGGGGTGGAAGCGCAGACCGTGGCAAACTGCTACACCGCGATTGAATTGGGTGTTGAGGTTGTGCCTGTGCTGAATAAAATTGATTTGCCTGCCGCAGAGCCAGCCAACGCGATTCTCGAAATCGAGGATGTGATTGGTATTGAAGCGAGTGATGCGGTGCTGTGTTCGGCGAAAACGGGTTTGGGCGTGGATGAGGTTTTGGAGCGTTTGATTGAACGTGTCCCGCCGCCTGAGGGCGACCCTGATGCGCCGCTCCAAGCCTTGATTATCGATTCATGGTTTGACAACTATGTCGGCGTGGTGATGTTGGTGCGGGTGAAAAACGGCACGCTCAAGCAACGCGATAAAATCCTGATGATGGCAACGGGCGCGCAGCATGGCGTGGAGCATTTGGGTGTGTTTACCCCTAAATCGAAAAATCTGCCGCAACTGTCCGCAGGGCAAGTGGGTTTCATCATCACGGGGATTAAAGAATTGTCCGCGGCGAAAGTCGGCGATACCATCACCCACGTGGCGACACAAAAAAATCCCGCCGCCACAGAAGCCTTACCAGGGTTTAAAGAAATTCAGCCGCAGGTGTTCGCAGGTTTATACCCTGTCGAGTCCTCTGAATACGAAGCACTGCGCGATTCTCTCGAAAAACTCAAACTCAACGATGCCTCATTGCACTATGAGCCTGAAGTCTCGCAGGCATTGGGCTTTGGTTTTCGCTGTGGTTTCCTTGGGCTTTTGCACATGGAAATTGTGCAGGAGCGTTTGGAACGCGAATTCGACATGGATTTGATTACCACCGCGCCGTCGGTGGTGTATGAAGTCGAGATGCGTGATGGCACGGTGATTCCTGTTGAAAATCCATCGAAAATGCCCGACCCCTCGCGGATTAACGAAATTCGCGAGCCGATTGTCACGGTGAATTTATTCATGCCCTCTGAATACGTTGGTAGCGTGATGACCCTGTGTACGCAAAAACGCGGCGTGCAAATCGCCATGCACTACCACAGCCGTCAGGTCAAACTCACTTACGATATTCCGATGGCCGAAGTGGTGATGGACTTTTTTGACAAACTCAAATCCACCTCGCGCGGCTACGCGTCGATGGATTATGAGTTCAAAGAATACCGCGCCGCCGATGTAGTTAAGGTCGATATATTGATAAACTCCGAGAAAGTCGACGCGCTCGCGCTCATCGTACACCGTTCAAATTCGGCGTTTCGTGGGCGCGCGGTGGCGGCGAAAATGCGTGAATTGATTCCACGGCAGATGTACGATGTGGCGATTCAAGCGGCGATTGGCGCGAACATCATTGCGCGTGAAAACGTCAAAGCCATGCGCAAAAACGTTTTGGCAAAATGTTATGGTGGCGATATTACGCGGAAAAAGAAATTGCTTGAGAAACAAAAAGCAGGTAAAAAACGCATGAAACAGGTCGGCTCAGTCGAAGTGCCGCAGGAAGCATTTTTGGCGATTTTGCGCGTGGATGATTAATGTGGATGGTTAATATTGATTGATGGGTGTGGCATCATTGCCCATCATTTAAAAATAAGGAATGACTATGTGGTTTGGAATGTTACTTACAGTGTTGTTTTTAATCACGGGGTTGGCGTGGCTTGCGGATAGGTTTTACTTCGCACCACAACGCCAAAAAAATGCCGAAGCGATTTTTGATAAGGCAAAAACCAGTGGGCAAGGCGGCTATGACGGTGCGGTGCGCGATGCTTTGACCCGTCCTGCGTGGCTTGAATACACCGCTGGATTGTTTGGTGTGATTGCACTGGTGTTTGTCTTGCGCTCGTTCATCGTTGAACCGTTTCGCATTCCATCAGGCTCGATGTTGCCGAATTTGTATGTGGGTGATTTTATTCTCGTGAACAAATACACCTACGGTTTGCGTATGCCGATTACCAATGACGTGATTGTGCCCATGAACCAGCCCAAAAAAGGCGATGTGGTGGTGTTTCAATTTCCGCCCGATAAATCACAAAGTTACATCAAACGCGTGGTCGGCGCGCCTGGCGACGTGGTGCGTTATGAAAACAAAGTGCTGACGGTCAACGGTCAAACGTATCAGCAAATGCCGAAATCAGGCATTATTCCAGATGCTGAGTACCCAACTTATCCAAATAGCAATAAACCCGTCCTCGGAGTTATTATGACCAAAGCGGCGGAAGAAGGTGCGGTGACACACGATA
>JAGNWC010000062.1:2121-7386 GCA_017986195.1 Hydromonas sp. | reverse complement strand
GTACCAAAAGACTTCAAGCAAAATCTCGGTTTCACGGTATAATTCCGTCATTGTAAATCATTTATTGAGGAAATTATGCTCGACAAAGAGGGATATCGTCCTAATGTCGGCATCATTTTGGTCAATTCGCGCAATCAGGTGTTTTGGGGCAAACGCGTCCGTGAACACGCTTGGCAATTTCCACAAGGCGGAATTTCCCACGGCGAAAACCCTGAGCAAGCCATGTTGCGCGAATTATATGAGGAAGTCGGGCTATTGCCCGAGCACGTACAGATTATTGGTCGCACACGCAACTGGTTGCGCTACGATGTCCCGAACCGCTGGGTTCGTCGGGATTACCGCAGCCACTATAAAGGTCAAAAACAAATTTGGTTTTTATTACGCTTAGTCGGACGCGATCACCATGTAAATTTACGTGCCAGCACTCGTCCAGAATTTGATGCTTGGCGATGGCATGACTATTGGATACCGTTGGAAGACGTGATTGAGTTTAAACGTGGGGTGTATAAAGAGGCTTTAGAAGAGTTGTCTTTATTGTTGTTTCAACCGAAACAATTTCGCCATGCCAATCATCGGTCACGCACACCCACAGCCCATCGCATTGAGTCCGCCAAGGACGATGATAAGCCAACAAGTTGACTGCGACCTTGAAATGCGCGCAAACGTGACCATATGTTTCTATAAGTGACTGTGGGCAATCGTCTCACTTCACAAACCTCGCTAAAAGGAGTGATGTATGGATAATTTGGACAAAGACCGCGTGATTGACGCGCGTTTGATTGAGTCGGATGATGGGGCGCAGCACAACACAGCCCATCAAATTCCCACCGAACCCACAACCTTGATTCAGGAAGAAACCAAACGCTGGGCGGTACTATTGCACCTCTCAACCTTATTGGGGTTGGTATCGTTTGGTTTTGGTTTGATTGTACCGATTGTCATTTGGCAGTGGAAAAAACCCGAGTTGCCCGCGATTGACGGGCATGGGAAAGTGGTCGCCAATGCGATTTTGTCGTATTTCGCTTATAGTGTTTTGGCATTTTTCCTATTGTTTGTCCTCATTGGTTTTGCTTTGTATTGGATACTGGGCATTTTATTTATTCTTTATCCGTTAATTGGTGCGATTAAAGCGTGGAATGGTGAGGTTTGGCCGTATCCTTTGTGCTTTAAATTTTTTAAATAAACCACCCAGACAAAACCTTAACCCACAAAAAAGCCGCAGAGTAATTCTGCGGCTTTTTTGAACCAAACCAACTGTGCTAAACACTGGTTGGCGTGGTCGGCGTACCATCAAACTTCAACCATTGCTGGGTTCTGAAATCATACAGTTGGCACATATCAACCGTTCTCCAGTACCATTTGAATGAGAAAGGCTGCACCACAATGCGATTGGGCAACATATCTTCTAAACGATTCTGAGTTTCTTTTAATTTGTACAACGGAATCGTCGCGTCCAAATGGTGTGCAGTGTGTTCCATAATGTGATGCACCAATGCACCAATTTTGAATGGGAAGGTCAAATGCACCGTGGTGGTGACAAATGGGTTGGCCGCAGTCCACTCTGTTTTCACGTCATACCATTTGATTTTCTCGTGGGTGTGGTGCATATAAACCACCACGCCAATCATTCCGTTCCAAAATACAAAGGGCACAACGAATGCAGTGAACAAGGCTGACCAGACATTCACGCCCACCACATTGGCACCGATGATGATCGCACCTATCCAGAAAGCCAAATACACTGACACCAAAACATTGTCCCAAAAAAATGCTGGACGGCGCGCGGGTTGAGTTTTTTTATTGGGCCAGAACATTTTTTTCCACCAAATTTCAACCATATAGTACAACCAAGCAGACCAGCCATTGCGGTATATGCGCTCCATACGTTGCCTGAAAGGGGTCATCGCCGCGTATTCTTCACGCGATTTAGGCTCCCACACAAAATCCACGCCTTTTAAATTGGTAAAACCATGGTGCATCACATTGTGACCGACATCCCACAAACTATATGGTGAAAGCGATACGAGGAAGGCTATGCGCCCCAACACTTTATTCAAGGTTTTATTCGGTGTATAGGCTTGATGACAGGCATCGTGCCCAATGATGAAAATACGACCAATCCAAAAACCCATCACCAAGCCCGACAACAGGCGCAAAGCCCAATGCGACGCAGTGATGGCAAAATACAATAAAAACCCATAGATAATTAAATCAATGATGAGCAATGCAATCGGATACACGTATCCTTTGGTGGATAAATCAACCAACCACGAGCGCAATACCTTGCGCGTCGGTATCGCTTGCCCATCAGCAATCGGCTGAGCAGGCAAAGCAACATTCATTTGAGTTTGACTCATGTGATATTCTCCTATCGTCATAATGTCTTTTCTGACAGAAAGGACTATAACACAGCCAAATATTTGATTTTAAAGTATAAAACGCACGAACGTTCGGTTTTTGCGGTGCAGCATTTCAATCGTCGATAAATGAATTTGTTGCGCCGCACGATTAAAACCATATTTTTACCAAAGTCCATACCCCAATCGTCACAAAAATCACAGCGGCGATGGAATGCACCAACTTAGTCGGCAAGCGGTTTGCGAAGCGATACCCCAAGTAAACAGCGGGCACGTTCGCCAACATCATACCCAAAGTGGTTCCCAAAACCACCATCAAAACCTGATGGTATTGTGCCGCCAAAGCGATGGTCGCGAACTGGGTTTTGTCGCCCATTTCTGCCAAAAAAAATGCAAAAAGTGTTGCAAAAAACACACCCATTTGCTTTTGTGGCACTGCAACATCTTGTTCGTCAAGTTTATCGGGGACTAAAATCCACAAGCCCATAGCAATGAATGAAATCCCCATTATCCAATTGAGTGTTTCAGGGGTAAATAGGGTCGACAACCACGCACCCAATGCGCCCGCCAAAGCGTGATTGAGTAAGGTGGCGACCAAGATACCCAAGACAATCGGCAAAGGTTTGCGAAAGCGCGCTGCGAGGATGAGGGACAATAATTGCGTTTTATCACCGATTTCCGCCAAGGCGACGACGCTGGTGGATACGAGAAAAGACTCCATAAATACTCCAAGCTGGGAATAAAAAATAGACCGCAAAACACTTCCCAGCTGAAAAGTGCTCTACGGTCAAAAGTCTTGCCCAACCCGAAGCAACGGGTCACTTATGCCATGCGTTTTTTGCGCAAGTATGTTGACACAAGTATCTTTAAAAGATTTTGAATGAAGAGAGGCTACTCCCTAATGACGGGCGAATTCTACCATGGGAGCATACGACTCACAAGCGCGGGTTATTGATTGTGCGGCTGTAAGGTGATGTTCAAACGCTCGGCTTCGACTTCTATTTTTTCTGGCAACCATTCTTTGCCTGCAAAACTGAGTTGCTCGCGTTTAATGAAATATACCGGCACATCGACACCAACCTTTTTGCCAACCATCATACCCACTGCGCGTCTCGCCAAACCGTCCAACATGGACGGCGCATTGTTTAACTCAAATGAGTCCACTGCGAACTCTTTGAGTACAATCGCTTGCACTTCAGGGTTGTACACAGGCACGCCCGACATTTGCACCTTGCCACGCATCACACCGCCAAATACACCCGTCTCGACCGTGGCATCAAACTGCGCACCGATGCGTTGTTTATCAGGCATCAAAATCACTTTCGGTTCGGTAGCAACCATGCCATTATCACTCATGGTTTTGGCAATGTCTGTCCATTTCTTGGTGACGGCTGTTTGCAATAGGCTTTGATTGACATGGATGGTTTTCGGCGTAGACAAATAACTGCACGCAGTGAGTATTGAACCCAATACCAACATCAACCACATCCAGCGCATGCGCATCCAAGTGTGTTTCAAAAATTGTGTCTTTATATTCATTTCGTCAATGATTCCAGTTCAGTGAGGTAACGCATCGCAAATTCACGCGTCTGCGCCACATCCTCGTTCAATCCACACATCTGCGCGGACGCTTGTAAACTGCCACAGACCACAGGGCGACGCGCATCACCAAAAATTTTGCAACGCATCCGCGCATCCAATTGAACACATAGCTCGCCCGCAGGTTTACCATCAGGCATATCGGGAATGGCGGAGGAAATCGACGGCGCGATGCAACACGCGCCACAACCTGTTCGACATTGTATTGCTCGTACCGTCACGTTCACACCCAGCGAGTTTCACGCAAAGCAATTAAATCATCGGGCACTGAGCGATTTAATCGCACCTGCTCGCACAAATCAATCATTCCTTCAATCGCGCAACGCACGGTTTGCATACGCACCTCTGAGCGATTACCGTCAAACTGCGCTCGATGCGTGCGCACCTCGGTATTGCCCACGCCATCGCGCCACGCCCATGCGAGCCACACACAACCGACAGGTTTGTCCGCCGTGCCACCATCGGGTCCTGCCACGCCACTGACCGCGACTGAGCAATCGACGTGCATCACGTGAAACACCCCGCGCGCCATTTGCGCCACGACCTGTTCACTCACCGCACCGTGTTGCAGCAACGTGTCTGCATCGACATTCAAAGCATCTTGTTTAACGCCATTGTTGTAGGCCAACACACCGCCCGCAAACCAATCCGATGCACCTGCCAATTCCGTCAAATAATAACCAATCCCACCACCCGTGCAGGATTCCGCGCTTGCCATGCGCCAATGCAAGGCACGCAATTTATCCGCAAGCACCGCAATCTGAGTCGTCATTTCGGTATTCATCATCATTTTCAATGTTTAAGCCGAAATCCAGCGAAACAATTGTACGCCAATCGAAAACACCAACAGCGCGTACAAAGCGGCAACCACATCATCGAGCATTACGCCCAAGCCACTTTTCCACTTACTGTCAATCAAACGAATGGGATAAGGCTTCCAAATATCAAACAAACGAAACAATGCAAATGCAATCGCTTGTTGCCAAAACGGCGCGGGCATGACAAACAACATCACCAACCAAATCGCCCAAATTTCATCAATCACAATCGACGAATCATCGGGCGAGTTTAAATCACGCCCCGTGACCGAACTCGCCCACACCCCCACAGGAAACATCAACGCAAGCACAATCACCCACGCCCAAACACCTGTGTACAGCCATTGGATTTGTCCTAAAAACACAAACAAAATCCAACCGATGAGCGTGCCCCAAGTGCCTGCGGCAGGGTGCAACAAGCCCGAACCCGCACCCTGAGCAATAATGTGCGCTGGGTGTATCAGCATCCATTGAAATTTAGTTTGTTGCAT
>JAGNWC010000062.1:0-2021 GCA_017986195.1 Hydromonas sp. | reverse complement strand
AAACACAACTCATAATCATCACCGCCCGCAACCGCATACTGCCAAGCCTGCGCCACGGGTAACTGCAACACCACTGAGGACAAAGGCAAAGCATCGCAATCCACCCGCGCCGAGACATTCGATGCGCGCAAAATATGCAGCAAATCCCCCGCCAAACCATCCGACACATCCAACATACTGCGCGCCAAACCCGCTTCGCGCAATGCGCAGCCCAAAGCCACCCGTGGTGTCGGCATTTCCAGCCGCGCACGCACTTGCGCCGAATCATCGGGATTCGCAGCACTTTGTATCAAACTCAAAGCATACGCCGCATCGCCCAAAGTTCCCGTCACCCATACATCATCACCGACCTGCGCACCGTTGCGCAAAATCGCCTGACCTATCGGCACTTGTCCAAAAATCGTGATATTGATGACAATGGTATCGGACTGCGTGGTGTCACCGCCGATGAGCGGACAGTCAAATGCATCTGCCAACGCAAACAAACCTTTTGAAAATTCGCTCAACCACGCCGTGTCCACGCGCGGTAAACCGATGGACAAAGTAAAACCCAAAGGCTGCGCACCCATCGCCGCCAAGTCGGACAAATTCACCGCCAACGACTTATGCCCCAAAGTGAATGGCGCAACATCGGCAAAAAAATGCCGCCCTTCTATCAACAAATCACTTGAGACCACGCACTGATGTCCCTCAGTGACGCGAAATACCGCCGCATCGTCGCCCACACCAACATCAATCTGCGGTGTTTTTGAGGGAGAAATGGCGCGTTTAAAATACGCATTGATTAGAGAAAATTCGTCCATGAGCTTTTGTAGGTCATCGCTTAATAAGGGTGTTTGCCTTTTTGAAAATTCTTAAGCATTTTGCCAAAATTCTTATCCTTTTGCTTTTTCTCATGTAGCGAAGCTTCAAAAAACGCTTGCTCGCGTTGAGTCTTGTGATAATTATCCAGCGTTTGTGCATCCAATTTTCCCAAACGTATCGCTTCTAAAACAGCGCAATCTGTCTCTGTTTGGTGCTGGCAATCATGGAATTTACAACTCTGCGCCAGTTGCGTGATGTGCGCAAATGTTTGCGCCACACCCTGCGCATCCGTCACGCCAACTTCGCGCATACCCGGATTGTCTATCAGTATCGCCCCCGTTGCGAGCACCATCATTTCTCGATGCGTAGTGATGTGTTTGCCGCGTTGATTGCCTTGACCAATCTGCGCAGTTTTCATCAATGATTGACCCGCCAGGTGATTGAGCAAACTCGATTTACCCACGCCCGATGAGCCGAGCAAACAATAGGTTTCACCTGCAATGAGTTGTTGAGACAACAATTCAAGACCTTCACGGGTTTCATTACTGATGGTATAGATGGGCGCGTCTGCTATCCTTGCGCGCAGGGTTTGCAGTATGTCAGCTAATTCGCTGAGCGTGATCAAATCGATTTTGCTCAATACGATGATGGGGCGCACACCAGACGCGTGACATATCGCCAGATAACGTTCCAAACGGTTGAGGTTGAAATCTCGATTGACCGCTTGCAGTAGCAATGCGCCATTGATGTTGGTCGCAATGATTTGCGCGTCTTTCGTCTGTCCGATGGCTTGACGTTGTAGCACTGAGAATCTGGGTAATATCGTGTGTATGACTGCGGAATATTCATCGTAAATCTGCAACCCAACCCAGTCGCCCACCGCAGGAAAATCGGCTCGCGTCTGCGCACTGTAACGCATATTGCCAGTGATTTCGGCATCCAACTCACCGTTTTGGGTTACCACCACGTAGCGTTCTTTGTGTTCAGCAATCACGCGGGCAACGGTGTCTTCAGGCGGTCGCTCGGTGGCCACATCGAATTGATTGAGATAGTTGGCGTAACCAAAATCCGCTAAACTCATTATTACCCTTGCGCCCCAACCTCCAACGCCCTTACCTCACCCGCCAATTTATCCAACACGCCATTGACGTATTTAAAGCCATCCGTACCGCCAAAACTTTTGGCAATTTCGACCGCTTCGTTAATCACCACTTTGT
>JAGNWC010000061.1 GCA_017986195.1 Hydromonas sp. | reverse complement strand
TGCTCCAGCCCAACATAAAAAGCGTGACCGAGTACGCTGCCACTGCGCCGATATTTATTGCTTTGGGGGTGTTGTTGCCCGTGGTGTTTGTCATCATGTCGCGCGCGGTCGAGCGCGCAGGGATTGTTAAATCCGATGCGGCACAGCGACTGTCGCTGTTCATCCCGATTGTGTGGGCGTTGGCATTCTTTGGTGAGGTGCTCACGCCTGCGCGCGGTTTGGGTGTGGTGTTGGCATTTGTGGCTTTGTTGTGTTTGCTGTATAAACCATCGATTCAAAAATTTTCGTCAAATACCAAAGGAGTCGCGGCTTCGTTGATGGGTGTTTGGTTGGGTTATGGCGTGATTGATATTTTATTCAAGCAGTTGGCAAAACTGGATAAAACCGCATTTTCAGGTAATTTACTCGTTGCTTTTATTCTGGCGGGCGTGTTGATGTGGGCGTATTTGTTGGTTAAACGCACGGATTGGCGGCTCAAAAGTATGCTCGCAGGCATCGCGCTCGGAGTTTTAAACTTTGGCAATATTTTGTTTTATGTGCGTGCGCATCAGGTGTTCAAAGACAATCCGACTTTGGTGTTTGCGGGCATGAATATGGGCGTGATTGCTTTGGGTACGCTGGTCGGCGCGTGGGCGTTTCGCGAAAAAATCTCGCGTGTGAATGCGCTGGGTGTGGCACTGGCGATGGCGTCGATTTTTTGTTTGTTTTATTTGGCAAAACTCGTGCCACAATGGGCGTAAAATAGCATTTTTTCGTCACCATATAAACCCGATATGAAAAACTCAGACATCGCTCAATGGTTGGAACACATCAGCCAACACAATCAAGGTCAAATCACCGTGGTGCAAACCATCCGCAATGCGATTATGTCCGCCAGTATATTGGCTTCGGTGGCGTTGATTGCGCTGATGGGGGCGTTGGCAACGGCACATTCTCAGAACAGTCGCTGGATTCTCTTATCGATTGCGTTGTTGGTTTTAAGTGCAACCTGCTCGGCGATTTCGATTAGTTTTTTGGCGCGTTTGAGTTTTCAGACCCAGTTCAAGCATGTGCATTTTGAACTCTCTGCCAATCGCCTGCGCCACGCGTTGAATTTAATTCGCGGTTCTGCGGGCTTGTTTATCTTGGCTTTAGTGGTCGCGGCTATTGACTTGTGGTGGTGACTTTGATTTTGTGACTCAAGTCACGCGGGCGCATCGCCAAAGCAAGTGCCAACTGTCGTGCGATGCTGCGGTAGTGTTGTGCGTGCGTGCTGTTTGGATTGTCTGCCACGGTTGGTTTGCCCGCATCCGCTTGCACGCGAATGTCCATCGCCAAAGGCAGTTGCCCTAACAACGGCACGTCAAAATCCGCACTCATTTTGCTTGCGCCACCGAGTTTACCGCCGCCGAAAATTTCTTCTTCGTGTCCGCAGTTGGAGCAAGTATGCAATGCCATATTCTCGACAATGCCGAGCACGGGTATATGGGTTTTTTCAAACATTGCCAAGCCTTTGCGTGCATCCATCAGTGCCAAGTCTTGCGGCGTGGTGACAATCACCGCGCCTGTGACAGGAATTTTTTGGCTCAATGTCAGTTGGATGTCGCCCGTACCAGGCGGCATATCCACGATGAGGTAATCCAAATCCGTCCATGCGGTTTGGTTGAACAGTTGCTGCAAGGCCTGCGAGACCATCGCGCCACGCCACGCGACAGGGTTGTCATTGTCAATCAGAAAACCAATCGAATTGACTTGCACGCCGTATTGCGTGTGTGGCACCATCAGTTCTTGCGCGTTGAGTTCGGGTTTTCCTGCCAAGTTGAGCAAAGTTGGCATCGAAGGGCCATAAATATCTGCATCCAATATCCCTACGCGCGCACCTTCATGTGCCAGTGCCAGCGCGATGTTGACTGCGGTGGTGCTTTTGCCCACGCCGCCTTTGCCCGAAGCAATCGCGATGACGTTTTTGACATTCGGCGCAACGCTCACGCCCGCCTGTGCGATGTGCGCATGAATTTGGGTTTGAATGTCGATGTGCAATGGCACGTTGGTGATCGCTTGCATCCGTGCGCGCAAATCATCATGCGTGCTGGCGCACGCCAAAGGCAAAATCACGTTGATGATGTTGCTCTTGACGCTTTTAATCGCACGCAGTTGTCCCAAAGTCGTCGCCGAGCCGTTCAAAACGGGGATGGTGTTCAATTGTGCGAGTAAATCTGCATCATTCATAATCTTGCCCTATGGTAAAATTCGCCTTTGTTTTGATATTAAAATCAGCAACCGTGGCGGTAAAACGTTAATAGCGCATTCTACCCCGTTCAACGGTTTCATGCACCGAACACAATTTGAGCCCATATGAATTCTCCACGCAAAATTTTAGTTACGTCTGCCCTGCCTTATGCCAATGGACAAATCCACATCGGGCATTTGGTCGAATACATCCAAACCGATATTTGGGTGCGCTTTATGCGCGCGCAAGGACACGAGGTGTACTACGTGGGCGCGGATGACACGCACGGCACGCCCGTGATGCTGCGCGCGGAAAAAGAAGGTTTAACGCCGAAACAGTTGATTGACCGTGTGTGGGCAGAGCACAAACGTGATTTTGATGCGTTTCATATTTCATTTGACAATTATTATTCGACGGATTCGAATGAAAACCGCGAGTTATGCGAAAGCATGTATTTGAATTTGCACAAAAATGGTTTGATTGCCGAGCGCGAGATTGAGCAGTATTACGACCCAGTCAAAGAAATGTTTTTGTCCGACCGTTTCATCAAAGGCGAATGTCCCAAATGCCACGCGCAAGACCAATACGGCGACAACTGTGAGGTCTGCGGTGCGACCTATTCAGCGACTGAATTGATTAAACCGTACTCCACCATCTCGGGCGCAACGCCTGAAATTCGCACCTCGATGCACTACTTCCTCGCGATGTCGGATGCGCGTTGCGAAGCATTTTTGCGCGACTGGGTGCAAGGTTTGGCACAACCCGAGGCGACCAATAAAATGCGCGAATGGCTCGGCGAGGGTGATGAACACAAACTCGCGGACAAAGACATCTCGCGTGACGCGCCGTATTTTGGCTTCGAGATTCCCAACGCGCCGAATAAATATTTTTATGTTTGGTTGGATGCGCCGATTGGCTATTACGCCAGTTTTAAAAACTTGGTTGAAGTCAAGAAAACCACGTTTGACGGCAAGACCATTCAAACCAATTTCAACGATTGGGTCAAGCCCGATACCACGACCGAGCAATACCATTTCATTGGCAAAGACATCCTTGCGTTTCACACCCTCACTTGGCCTGCCACGCTGAAATTTTCAGGTTATCGCACGCCGACCAATGTGTTTGCGCATGGCTTTCTCACGGTCGATGGTGCGAAAATGAGCAAGTCGCGTGGTACGTTTATCACCGCTGAATCCTACATTCAAACCAAAATGAACCCCGAATGGTTGCGTTATTATTTCGCCGCCAAACTCAATGCGAGCATGGAGGATTTGGATTTGAACTTGGACGACTTTGTCGCGCGGGTGAATTCGGATTTAGTCGGCAAATACGTCAATATTGCCAGTCGCGCATCGGGCTTTTTGTCCAAACGTTTTACGGGCAAAGTCAACGATACGGCGATGAACGACTCATTGCTGGTGCAACTGCGCGCTGCCCAAAAGACCATCGCCGAATTCTACGAGGCGCGTGAATACGGCAAAGCCATGCGAGAAATCATGGCGCAAACCGATGCGGTCAATGTGTTTATTGACGAAAACAAACCTTGGGAACTGGCTCGCTTAGAAGGCAAAGATGACGAATTGCACCGTGTGTGTAGCATTTGTTTAGAAGCCTTTCGCATTCTCACCATCTATTTATCACCTGTACTGCCTGTGGTGGCGGCGCAAGCGTATGCTTTTCTCAATATCCCCGTGCAAACATGGGCGAATGTTGATGTGCCATTGAGCAGTGCCAACACCATCAACGCCTACAAACACATGCTCACGCGCATCGAGCCCACCCACATAGCGGCCTTGCTCGAAGCAAACAAACAATCCTTGCAAGCCACTGAACATGTGGTGCATGTGGCGCCGCGCGATATTGAGCCGATTGCGCCGACCATTGGTATTGAAGACTTTGTTAAAGTTGATTTGCGGATTGCAAAAATTTTAGAGTGCACCGCTGTCGAAGGCTCGACCAAACTCTTGCAACTGACCCTCGATGCGGGCGAAGGCAAAACGCGCAACGTCTTTTCGGGCATTGCCAGCATGTACCAACCAGAAGACTTGGTGGGTAAATTGACTGTGCTGGTGGCCAATCTCGCACCGCGCAAAATGAAATTTGGTGTGTCTGAAGGCATGGTACTGGCGGCTTCAGACAAAGACGGCTCGGACAACAAAGGTATTTACATACTGGAGCCAATCACGGGTGCGGAAGTGGGGATGCGCATCAGTTAAAGGCGATCCATGAGCCAAGCCCAAAACGCATTGTGTGAAAAGATAAAAAAATTGGTCGGCAGGCTTGCCAAAGCGAAATGAAGTGGCTATAATTTCACCTCTTAGCCCGTTTAGCTCATCTGGTAGAGCACCTGACTTGTAATCAGGGGGTGGTGGGTTCAAGTCCTGCAACGGGCACCAAGTGTGCAAAATCCCAGTCGTCAAGACTGGGATTTTTTTGTGCCATTTTGTGCTATTGAAACCAAAAAATCAACAATATCAATGCATTAAAATTATTCTGTTGGTTTTTTATTGTGCCATACCATTCCTTTACTTCAACTTAAAATCGTATACATTAACGAATACCAATGTATGTACGTTTTTAAAAAGGTGGCAACATGGGCGAACCCACAACGAAAAACCATTGACTGATTTAGCCGTCAAGCAAGCAAAGACACGTGAAAAAGTGTGGTGTCTTGTTGAAGCAGATAGAACATATCGAGGTTTACAACTGGCGATTTTTCCCAATCGGGCAAAGCGTTGGCTGCTTCCTTTACCTTAGACGGAAAAGCAGGGCTTGAAGGCTTAGGGTGGGTTCATTACCGTGTTTTTCCGAAAAACCGTAAACAACGCTCGAAAAAATTGCACATCGCACATTTTATTAAAACATGGTTTTATTCTCAGAATCTAACTCACGCAACAACACAGGCAATAGTTTCGGCGTGGCCGCGAGCACATCGCCCGCCATAAAGTCGCCCTCACCTGCGAAGTCGGTCAGCAGTCCGCCTGCTTCTTTGACCAATAATGTGCCTGCCGCCATGTCCCAGTTTTTCAGCTCTGCGCCGATAAAGCCATCAATGAATCCTGCGGCGACATACGCCAAGTCCAAAGCCGCTGAGCCTGTGTTGCGCAAGCCCGATGTGCCAAAGCGCAGCGCGGTTTGCAGACGCACGAGTTCGGGGCGTGATTTGAGGCTGTGAATTGGCATGGCGTGTGAGAGCAGTGACTCATTCAAACGAGTACGGGTTGAAACGCGGATGCGGCGGTTATTGAGAAACGCGCCTGAGCCGCGTGAGGCGGTGAATAAATCATTGGTGGCTGGATTGTAAATCACGGCGTGCTCTAATTTACCGTTCAACTCCATCGCGATGCTGATGGCGTAGTGCGGCAGTCCGTGGATGAAGTTGGTCGTGCCATCAATCGGGTCAACAATCCAACGGCAATCGGATTTGAGATTGCCCGATACACCCGATTCTTCACCTTCAAATGCGTGGTTGGGGTAGGCGGTGAGCAGTTGCTCGCGGATGAGTGCTTCAGCCGCTTGGTCAATTTCGGTGGCGTAGTCTTGCGCGCCTTTTTGAGTCACGCGGACTTGGCCAATATCAAGTGCGGCACGGTTGATGATGAGGCCAGCAGCGCGAGCAGCGTCAATGGCGGTTTTGAGCATGGGTTGCATGATGTATCCAGTCTGAATTGTAAAATGAGCAAATGTGTGAGCAAGCCGTCAGCGTTTTGGCTGTGGCAACCCTGCCATTTTACTGTACTATTCATGGTTTCTCAAAGGTTTAAAAAGGCTTAAGCACGATTGTATGAATTCTCAAACAACTTTAACGCAATTATCACAAATCCGCATCGTGTTGGTGCGCACCTCTCATCCAGGGAATGTTGGCCAAGTCGCGCGTGCGATGGCAAATATGGGCTTGAGCGAGTTGTACATCACTTCGCCACGCTTTGCCGACATGACCCGCCAGCCCGATGCGATTAGTTTGGCTTCGGGTGCGACTGATGTGCTTGAGGCTGCGCAGATTGTGCCTGACTTGGCGAGCGCATTGCTTGGGGTGAACTGCGCGTATGCGTTCTCAGCGCGTCCGCGTGAATTGTCGCCGCCGATGCGCACCTCAGGCGAGGCAGCGGCCGAGGTGATGGCGCAGTTTGAAACCGCGTTGGTGCAAAATACCCCTGTACCGAAAATCGCCTTTGTGTTTGGCGCGGAGCGCAGTGGACTGGTCAACGATGAAGTGATGATGTGCCAACGTCTGTGTCAGATTGAGGCCAATCCTGAGTACAATTCGCTCAACCTCGCGCAGGCAGTGCAGGTGATGACCTATAGTTTGCGTCAAGCCGCGCTACATGGCTCGGGCAATATGCACAACGCGCAAACACATTTGCTCACTACCCCAAAAACCCAAACCGAGACACCCGTACAACAGCAAACCGCCGATGTGCAAAAAGTCGAGGGCATGTTGGAGCATTGGGAACACATGTTGGTTGAATTGGGCTTGATGAATCCAGAAATCCCGACCGAGATGATGGCGCGCGTGCGCGCATTGTTTGCGCGAACCGAGTTGACACACAACGAAGTGAATTTTTTGCGTGGGATTGCGCGGGCGGTGATAGAGGGCAAAAGTCAGGCAAAGGACACGTGAGCGACAAATGGCTGATTTTCAGTTATGATTCGGTACAGGCATCAAAGCCCGTCATTGCGAGCAATCGCGAAGCAATCCATCCAGTACACGCCGTAGGATGACAATGGGTTGCTGTGCACAACTGCCCCAATGATGAGACGTTAAATTTAGTACAAAACCCAAACAGCGAGCACATCATGTTCACACACATCCGCGAGGACATCGCCACCATCCGTACCAAAGACCCCGCCGCACGTTCAACGTGGGAAGTGATTACCTGCTACCCTGGTTTTCACGCGCTGACCATACACCGTTTGGCGCACGCCTTGTGGCTGAATAAATTGTATTGGTTGGCACGTTTTGTCTCGCACATCTCGCGTTGGCTCACAGGGATTGAAATTCACCCTGGTGCGACGATGGGGCGGCGCGTATTCATAGACCACGGCATGGGCATCGTGATTGGCGAGACCGCCGAGGTTGGCGATGATTGCACGATTTATCAAGGCGTGACGCTCGGCGGTACTTCGCTCGAGCGTGGCGCGAAACGCCACCCAACACTCGAGGCGGGCGTGATTGTCGGTGGTGGTGCGAAAGTATTGGGCAGTTTCACCGTCGGTGCGGGTGCGAAAATTGGCTCGAATGCGGTCG
>JAGNWC010000060.1 GCA_017986195.1 Hydromonas sp. | reverse complement strand
TCAAACCAACCCATACAGGCAAAAAATATGACAAGCCCGCAACCAATACGCTCAGCACCAGCGCAGGAACGCCGGCTGAACGAATGAATGAGACTTCTTGGTAGGTATTTTGGGCAGTGGGTGCAGAGTCTGTGGGTGTTTCTGAGTTCATTTTAGTGTATCCGTGGTCATTGCGAACGACGCTTCATCCGTGGGGCAATCCATACCGCCTCAAACAACTTGATGTCGATGGATTACCTCGCGGAATCCGCTCACAATGACGGTATCCGTTGATTGTCTTCGCATGACAAATGATACCTTATTTTTGTACCTCATTTTGCCAACGATAGCCGACACCGCGCACAGTTTCAAGGTGGGCTTCCAAACCAACTTTTTGTAAAATCTTGCGTAAACGCAAAATATGCACATCCACCGTGCGTTCCTCAATGTACACGTGGTCACCCCAAACCAAGTCCAATAACTGCGCGCGAGTGTAGGAACGCTCACTGTGTGTGAGGAAAAATTTGAGCAATTTATACTCCGTGCCACCAATTTGAATCACTCGCTCACCTTGAACCAAACTTAAATCATCATCACGCAAAACACAATCGGCAAATTGAATTTCTTGCGTCACATGTTGGGGAGCCGTGCGACGCAATACAGTGTTGATGCGAGCGACCAATTCTTTCGGGCTGAATGGTTTGGTGATGTAATCATCCGCGCCCAGTTCCAAACCTTTGAGTTTATCGATCTCCTGCGCACGTGCCGTAAGCATGAGTACAGGCAAACGTGCCGTGCGCGCATCGGCACGCACCGCGTTGAGCCATGCAATACCCTCACCATCGGGCAGCATCCAATCGAGTACCACCACATCGGGCAAGGCTTTTTTAACCTGCGCACGCGCCTCGGATAGATTTTTGACGCAAGTCACCGCAAAACCCGCTTTACGCAGACTAAAAGCCAACAACGTGGTGATGTCGTCCTCGTCTTCGACCACCAGTGCAACGGGTTGAATATTCACAAAAATACCTCAATTAAATAACTCATTCATGGTCTTCACTTTCAATGCTGTTTACATCCTGCCCAGAACTGTAACGCACATCCTCACCCTCGGCAATATAGATGGCAACTTCGGCAATATTTTCAGCATGGTCGCCCATGCGCTCGATCGCTTTTGCCACCCACAAATCATCCAAAGCAGAACTGATGGTGCGCGGGTCTTCCATCATATAGGTAATCAGTTGGCGCATACTGGCGATGTACTGATCGTCAAGTTCTTTGTCACTATTCATCACCGCACGCGCTTGCACGCTGTCCTCGCGCGCAAACGCATCCAACGCACCACGTATCATGGTGTTTGCCATTTCAGCCGATTGATAAATCGCATGCACGCGCGGCAAAGCATGACGCGGTTCACTGCGTAAAACCAATTTGGCAATTTTAGCCGCCTGATCGGCCACGCGTTCCAAATCGGAAATCACACGAATCACACCCAGCAACAAGCGCAAATCACGCGCTGCAGGCTGACGACGAGCAATCACCTCGGTACAAAACTGATCGGCACTGAGGTGCTCCAAATTAATTTCGCGTTCAATCGTAATCACCTGTTCAGCCATTTGCGTGTCGCCTTCGCTGTACGCGAGCACGGCTTGGCGCACTTGAGATTCGACGCGCCCCCCCATGGTCAATACACGGGTGCGCAGGTTTTCTAATTCATCTTCGTAGTTTTTTGAGGTATGTAAGTGGTTCATTTTGTGTCCTTGATTGTGTAGGTGCGGGATGGCAAAAGCTTTATCCAAATCGCCCAGTGATGTAATCTTCTGTTTCCTGACGCGCGGGTTTCATAAACATCTGACGCGTTTCGCCAAATTCAACCATCTCGCCCAAATACATATAAGTCGTGTAGTCTGACACCCGCGCGGCTTGTTGCATATTGTGCGTGACGATCACCACGGTGTAGTCTTCTTTGAGTTCGACAATCAACTCCTCGACTTTCGCGGTTGAAATCGGGTCAAGCGCAGAGCACGGCTCATCGAGCAGCAATACTTCGGGTTTGACCGCAATCGCACGTGCGATACACAAACGTTGTTGTTGCCCACCCGATAGGCTATTGCCGCTCTGATGCAATTTGTCTTTAACTTCACCCCACAACGCAGATTTTTGCAATGCCCATTCTACGCGCTCATCCATTTCACCCTTGGACATTTTTTCAAACAAACGCACACCAAAGGCGATGTTTTCATAAATGCTCATCGGAAACGGCGTGGGCTTTTGAAAAACCATACCGATTTTCGCACGCAAAATCGCAATATCGAGTTTGGATTGTAAAATATTTTCACCACCGAAGATAATCTCGCCCTCGGCGCGTTGCTCAGGATACAACTCAAACATACGATTCAAAGTGCGCAGTAAAGTCGATTTACCACAACCCGATGGTCCGATAAACGCGGTGACTTTTTTCTCAGGAATCACGAGGCTCACATCTTTGAGTGCCTTAAATTGTCCGTAAAAAAAGTTTAAATTTTGAATACTCAGTTTTGGCGTTTCGTGCGCCATATTCACGGTTGAAGTCAGCATAATTTTTTCCTGTTAATCATGTTTGGACGCATACCAACGCGTCACGATATTGATGAATAGCACCAACAAAGTAATCAAAATTGCCCCGCCCCATGCGAGTTGATTCCAGTTTTCATCGGGCGATAAGCCAAATTGGTTGATGACTTGGGGCAAACTCGCCATGCGCTCAGAGAGATTGCTGCTCCAAAAATTGTTACCAAACGCGGTAAACAGCAAGGGCGCGGTTTCACCAAAAATACGCGCCACGCCGAGCAATAAACCCGTGAGCATCCCCGTGCGCGCCGCACGATAACCAATCGTGAAAATCATTTTCCAGTACGGTGTGCCCAGTGCGACTGCCGCTTCACGCAAGGTATTGGGCACGAGTTTGAGCATGTCATCGGTGGTACGCACGACCACGGGCAGCATGATGATTGCCAAAGCAAATGCACCCGCCCAACCCGAATAGGCATTTTGGCGCAGACCCAAACCATAATACGCCACCAAAAACACAAACATACCAACGACAATAGACGGCGCAGAAAGCAAGATATCATTGATAAAACGCACGATTTTACTCAGCGTATTGTTGCGTGCATATTCTGCCAAATATGTCCCTGCCAAAATTCCTATTGGCGTGGTAATCATGGTTGCCACCGCCACCATCAGCACACTACCCAAAATGGCATTGGCCAAACCACCGCCCGTTTCACCCGCAGGTGGGGTGATTTCGGTGAACAGCGTCGGGCTCAAGGCAGCCAAGCCCTTGCTAAACAACGTCCACATAATCCACGACAACCAAAACAAACCCACCACAATCGCCAAGCCAGCGAGCACCAACATCACTCGGTTCGTCCATTTTCTGCGGCGATACAGAGGATTGGCCATTAATTCTTGAATATTCATCTCATCCCCTATTTAACTTCGTTGCGCGAAATCAACCACTTGGCAAAACCCAACACAATCGTGGTAATCAAAAACAATACCAAAGCCAAAGCCAGTAATGCCGAGCGGTGCTCGTCCGAACTCGCTTCGTTAAATTCATTTGCCAAGGTCGAAGCAATACTGTTGCCAGGGGCAAACAGCGACAGATTCAAACCATGCGAGTTGCCAATCACAAAGGTCACCGCCATGGTCTCGCCCAACGCACGCCCCAACCCAAGCATCACGCCACCGACCATACCGATTTTTGTGTGTGGAATCACAATATTGCGCACCACTTCCCAAGTGGTTGCGCCCAAACCATAAGCAGATTCTTTGAGCATGGGCGGCACGAGAGAAAAAACATCGCGCAACACCGCCGTGATAAACGGCACAATCATAATTGCCAACACGACGCCCGCTGTGAGCACCCCCACACCGAGTTGCGTACCTGAAAATAATTTGCCAATCACAGGCACATTGCCCAAAGTGATTGCCAAAAAAGGTTGGACATATTTAATAAATAAAGGTGCAATTACGAACAAACCCCACATCCCATAGATGATGGAAGGAATCGCTGCCAATAACTCAATCGCTGTACCGAGTGGACGGCGCAACCAAGCAGGCGCGAGTTCGGTGAGAAACATCGCAATCCCAATACTCACAGGCAAAGCAAGCAACAGCGCAATCCCCGAAGTAATCAAGGTGCCTGCCACGGGACCGAGTGCACCAAAACTGCCTGCGGCAGTGTCCCACTCTTCTTTGGTCAAAAAGCCCAAGCCCTCTTTTTGCCAAGTGGTCTGTGAGCCAAAAAACAAGGACACAATAATCCCTGCCAATAAAATCAATACCAACCACGCATTGAGCAAGGTCAGTGTTTTAAACGCCTTATCCACCCAAGGTTTGGGGTGGATTTTCGGGGCGGATATTTCAAGTGTGTTTTGCATCGTGTTTTCCCGATTGCTTGATTCAGATTGAACATGTCAGATTAAAAATCTGTCATTGCGAGGCAGGTTTCCCCAACATGTTTTTTGTATCCACCTGCTCACAACAATAATCTCGATTTAGTCCATTGAATTGACAAAATTTCAATGGCGCAGACGCTAACCATAGGGTGGGCATTGCCCACCCGTATCAACCATTACAGAACAGGTTTGCCAGAGGCATCGACGATTTGTTTCCATGACTCTTTGATTTTTGCAACTACAGAATCAGGCAATGGGATGTATTCCAAGCTCGATGCCTGTGCTTGACCTTTGCTCAAAGCATAGTCAAAGAATTTCAAGACTTCCGCAGATTTTTTCGCATCGTCGGCTTTTTTGTGCATCAAGATAAATGTTGCACCTGCAATCGGCCAAGTTTGTTCACCAGCTTGGTTGTTCAAAGAAATCCCCATACCGGGTTTCGCAGACCAATCCGCACCAGCCGCCGCAGCCGCAAAGCCATCCGCAGACGGTTTGACCACTTTGCCATCTTTATTCACCATCGCTGCCGCCGCCATACCGTTTTTCTTGGCATAAGCATACTCAACATAACCAATCGCACCGGGCAACTGCTTCACACTCGCCGCCACGCCATCATTGCCTTTACCACCGACAGTGCCATCCACCCATTTTGGTTCTTTGCTTGAACCAATGGCTTTCCAATCCTCATTCACCAAAGTCAAATAATCGGTGAACATAGCGGTTGTGCCTGAGCCGTCCGAACGACGTACCACTTTGATTTCCAAATCAGGCAACTTAACACCATTGTTCAAAGCAACGATCGCAGGATCGTTCCATTTTTTGATTTTCATCAAATAAATATCGCCCAAAACTTGACCGTTTAACACCAAATCGCCCACACCGTCGATGTTATACACAGCAACAATCCCACCAATCACAGCTGGGAATTGCAACAAACCTGCCGCATCCAATTTATCACCTTTCAATGGATCATCGGTCGCGCCAAAATCAACGGTTTTTTGTTCAATCGCCTTGATGCCGCCCGATGAGCCCACGCCTTGGTAGTTGATTGACACACCACTGGCCGCTTTATAATCAGAAGCCCACTTGGTATAAATCGGCGCGGGGAAGGTTGCGCCCGTGCCGTTAATGACCGCTGTTACTTTAGTACCGTCGGCTTTTTTCTCATCGCCTTTGCCACCACACGCGACCAAACTCGCGCTCAATACCACGGCCGTCAAACCTGCCAATAAAAATTTTGCTTTCATTTCATTTCTCCTAACAATAACAACCCAAACACTTGGATTGCTGAAAATAAGTGCCGATGTGTTTTACAATCAGCTCGCTCAGTTAACCAATCAACTGCCGCCACTATAGTTTCCTTATGTGACAATTTAATGACACAAACATGACGCAGTCACAATTCACAAAAATGTGACAAATCAGCGATAATGTCGTCAATTTCGCCCATCAAGGAATCCGCTATGCCTTTCAAAACCGCTTTTAAAATAGCCACTTGGAATGTCAATTCGCTCAAAGTGCGCTTGCCGCAAGTGCTTGACTACATGCGCAATACCGATACCGACGTTTTGTGTTTGCAAGAAATCAAAATGACCGATGAGGCGTTCCCCATAGAGGCGTTTACCGAGGCAGGTTTACACGTGAGCTTCAGCGGGCAAAAAACCTACAATGGCGTTGCCACCATCAGCCGAGTCGCGCAAACCGAAGTACAAAAAAATCTGCCCAATTTCCAAGACGACCAACAACGCTTGATTGCCAGCACCATCAGTGGCGTGCGCGTCATCAATGTGTACATTGTCAACGGCCAAGCACCCGACACCGATAAGTTTGCCTATAAAATGAATTGGCTCAAAGCCCTGCGCGAATATGTGGCCGATGAAATGACCCGTCATGCACGCGTGATTTTGCTCGGCGACTTCAACATCGCCCCGACCGATGCGGACGTACACAATCCTGACAAATGGCTGGGTTGCAACCTCGTGTCACCTGCTGAACGCCAAGCACTGCAAAAATTAATGGATTTAGGGCTGAGCGATGCGTTTAGATTGTTTGAACAAGCCGAAAAATCGTTTTCATGGTGGGACTATCGCCAAATGGCGTTTCGGCGCAATGCGGGCTTGCGCATTGACTTGATACTATTGAGTCAACCCTTGGTAGATGCGTGCGTTGAATGTGTGATTGATAAAGAACCGCGCAAACACGAACAGCCGTCCGACCATACGCCCGTGTGGGCAGCATTGGAGTTGAATACATGAACGCAGTGACTCATCCACGCACAGCACCCGTTTGGCTCACTTGGATCATCATAAGCCTATTTTTATTTCTCAGTGCCTGCGCGAGCACGCCCAGTCGAAATAAACGTCCCAGTAAAACCCCACAAAACGTCAGCGTTGGCGCGGGACCGAATCGCGCCTTGGCAGTGTACGCCATGAAATTCCTCGGTACACCGTATAAATATGGTGGCAGTCACCCAAGCAACGGCTTTGATTGTTCGGGTTTGGTGCAGTATTCAGCCAAAAATTCACTCAATTTGAATCTACCGCGCCGCTCAGTAGAGCAAGCCAACTACGGTCAATCCATCAGTCTCAAGCAAGTCAAAGCAGGTGATTTACTTTTTTTCAACACCGATGGTCAACCATATTCACATGTAGGCATTTATGTGGGACAAACATATTTTATCCACGCACCGAGTTCAAATGGTGAGGTACGAATAGAAGACTATTCGAAAACCTATTGGGCACAGCGGTTTTCCAGTGCGCGTCGTGTAAAATAAGAAAACCAACCGTTAAGGACAGCACCATGAACACATCCAACACCCGAAATCTCGTCAAAATCATCAGCGCATTGGGCATCGGTTTGATGCTAACCGCTTGCGCGACCAATTCACAAAACATCGCCACCGATGCGCGCGCCAGCCTCGGTAAAATCACCGACAAGCAAACCATTCAACAATACGAACAACGCCGCACCAGTCCTGTGGATGTCAGCGTGGGTGTCGGCGGTGGCGGCGGCAACATCGGCTGGGGCATCAGTTTTGGCT
>JAGNWC010000059.1 GCA_017986195.1 Hydromonas sp. | reverse complement strand
CGGTAGTGCAGGGTGACATGTGACTGGCTGGTAATGGCTTGATTATTCTGTGACATTGGTGTTTAATCCCTAAAGTTTGACAAATACATGACAAATATACGATAAATTTCAACGACTTGAATTATATACGATATGTCCATTACCGACTGGGATGTTCATGACCGCCCGCGCGAAAAACTTTTGACGCTGGGCGCGAGCGCATTGACCGATGCCGAACTGTTGGCGATTTTTTTGCGCATGGGTGTGCAGGGCAAAAGCGCGGTGGATTTGGCACAGGAACTCATCCGTCATTTTGGCTCGCTTTCGCGTTTGTTTTGCGCCACGCAAACTGAGCTCACCGACATCAAAGGCATGGGCAGTGCCAAATTTGCGCAACTGCAAGCGGTGTTTGAGATGAGCCGCCGTGCTTTGGCGGACAATGCCTCGCAACACACCGTCATCGCGGATTTGCCCGCGCTTAAAACCTTGATTCAACTGCATTTGCATGATTTGGCACACGAGCGGTGCATCGCCTTATTTCTCGACCCATCTTTGCGATTGATAAGCATCGAACCCCTGATAGAAGGCACATTAACCGAACTCCATCTCGATGTGCGCCACATCGCACGCCGTGCATTGAGCCTAAACGCCCACGCCCTCATCCTCGCGCACAACCACCCGCATGGTGCAAGCGAACCCTCACCGACCGATGTGCGCAGCACCATTGAGTTGCAAAACCAACTGCGCCCTTTGGGCGTGCATTTGCTCGACCATTTCATTGTTGCCGATGGACAAACACCGTTTAGCATGGCAGAAAATCATCTGATTACCAACGTCTTTTGATACAAATTTTGCGCTCAAAGCCACAAACGAGCGCACTATGGACAAAACCCTGCGCGAACACCTTGCATTCACATCTAAATTCTCGTATAATCCTGAGTTCTAAAAACACATCCGCAGCACTCGTGCGGTTTGTGATGAAAATCCACAACCGAATCATTTTTGACTTGATAGTATCCTGTAGTCATCGAGTCTATTTAATCAGTATCAAAGGAATATCATGGCACGCGTATGTCAAGTAACGGGTAAACGCCCAATGTCTGGGAACAATGTTTCTCATGCGAACAACAAAACCAAACGTCGCTTTTTGCCAAACTTGCAAAACCGTCGTTTTTGGGTAGAGTCTGAAAACCGCTACGTGCGTTTGCGCGTATCCAACGCAGCTCTGCGCACCATCGATAAAAACGGCATTGATGCAGTCTTGGCTGACATGCGTGCCCGTGGCGCAATCTAAGGAGAATTCACATGCGTGATAAAATCAAACTCGAATCAACCGCTGGTACTGGTCACTTTTATACCACCGATAAAAATAAACGCAATATGCCCGAAAAAATGGAAATCAAAAAATTTGATCCCGTTGCGCGCAAACACGTGATTTATAAAGAAACTAAAATCAAATAATTGATTGAATTGATTTTAGTTGTTACAAAAAACCACCAACATATTTGTTCGGTGGTTTTTTTATTGTTCGCCGTTCGGATTGCGCCGTGCGCGTGCACGCGCCAATGCCGCCTCAATACTCGCACGTTTGCGTTCGATTTCGGCGTTTTCAAACTGCTCGGGTGGATGCTCAACCGTAAAGGCTTGGTGTTTGTCGTGCAGTTTCACATGGCGACGCGCAAGACGTTCAAGTTTCTCACGCTCTAAGCGCATCAAGCGAAATTCGTACTGAGCACGGGCACGTTGCGCACGGGCGCGCGTCCAATCGGTGTCAAGCGCAATCGGCATTTCGATGCAATCGACAGGGCAAGCAGGCACACACAAATCACAGCCTGTACATCTGTCCGCAATCACGCTGTGCATAAATTTTGCCGCACCGATAATCGCATCGGTCGGACAGACTTGAATGCATTTGGTGCAGCCGATGCAAGCCTCTTCGATGATGTACGCGACACGCAAAGGTTGTTCGATGCCGTTATCGGGGTTTAATGGGATGATTTTTTGACCTGTGATTTGAGCCAATTCTGCAATACCCGCTGTACCACCTGGCGGACATTGATTGATGGGGGTATTGTCAAAGGCAATGGCGTGCGCGTACGGCGCGCAACCATCATAACCACATTGGGCACACTGCGTCTGTGGCAAGACATCCAATATCTGTTGTTCTAATGAATGCAAAGATTTGATGATCGACATAAGTTGACCAACTTATTTGGGCGCGACGAAACGACGGGCAATTTTTTTCACCTGCCCCAAACTACGCACAGATTTAAACACCTGCGCCAAATGCACACGATCATTGACATCCAAAATAATGTTGATACGCACATCGTTCAATACGGTTTCTAAGGAAATATCGGCAATATTCGCGCCTGCTTCAGAAATTTGACTGGCAATTTTTGCGAGTAAGCCTTTTTCATTGGATGCTGTGATGACCACACTGGCAGGAAAAGTATTGTCCAACTCAGCTTTTTTGTCCCACTCCAAATCAATCCAACGCAAGTTATCAGCAGCACGCTGCTTGCGTGCAACGGAACAATCCGCGGTATGAATGATCAAACCCTGTTTGCGTTGTAAAAAACCAATGATGGCATCACCGCGAATGGGGCGACAACATTTGGATAAAGTTAAAGTATTTAACTCATCACCGCGAATCACCAAACGTTCGGTTTCAGGTTTGACCAGTGCTTGCTCTGAGGTTTGCAACACTTCCGTCGGAACGTGGTTGTGTCCGTGTTGTTGGGTCAATAGCAACCAGCGTTGTGCGGTGATATTGGCGTGGCGTATGCCCAAACCAATTTCCGAGAGCAATTCATCACGCGTTTTACAGCCCGCATCGGCGAGCAGTTTTTCCCAACCATCTTTGATGTCATCGGGATAAGGTAGTTTAAGTGTGTCAATGGCTTGGCGCAACAGTTGTTCACCCAAAGCAGCGGATTCAGCCATGCGCTGGGTTTTGAAATAATTTCGCAACTCCAAACGTGCTTTGCTGGTTTTCGCCCATTTGAGCCAAGTCGGCTGTGGCGAAACCTCTGGGTCGGTAATGATGTGAACCCGATCACCATTGTGCAACTCGGTGCTAAGCGGCACCTCGACACCATTAATCAACGCGCCCGTGGTGTGATTGCCTATATCGGTGTGGACACTGTACGCAAAATCGAGCACAGTGGCATGGCGCGGCAAACTAAGAATTTTTGATTTGGGCGTGAACACATAGACAGCATCAGGCGATAAATCGACTTTGATGTGCTCAAAAAATTCAATTGAGTCATTGGATTTTTGTTGAATATGCAGCAAAGATTGTAAATTGAGGTGCGATTGTTTTTGCACATCCGAAAAACTCACATCGGACTCTTTGTATAACCAATGCGTGGCAATCCCCGACTCGGCATTGCGCTCCATCTCAAAAGTACGAATTTGGAATTCCATCGGCTTACCGACATGGTTCAACACCACGGTGTGTAAGGACTGGTAGCCATTCTTTTTAGCAATTGCAATATAGTCCTTGAATTTACCTGGGACAGGGTTGAACATGCCGTGCAAAATCCCCAAACTGACGTAACAATTGGAGCGCGTATCGACAATCACGCGAAAACCATAGACATCCAAGACATTGGACAGCGACAGTTTTTTTGACTTCATTTTGAAATAAATGCTCGACAGATTTTTTTCGCGCCCTCGAATTTCTGCATGAATTTGGGCTTGTGCAAAGGCTTCACGAATACTGGTGAGAATTTTGCCAAACAATTCGCGCTTGAGTTGGCGGTTGCCTTTGAGTGCTTCTTTGAGCACTCTTGCGCGCCACGGATGAATTTGCTCAAAACACAAATCTTCAAGTTGGCGATAAATTTCATCCAAACCCAAACGATGGGCAATCGGCGCGTAAATTTCGAGGGTTTCGTGGGCAATGCGGCGGCGTTTATCGGCACGCATGTTATGCATGGTTGACAGATTGTGCAAGCGGTCAGCCAGTTTAATGAGGATGACGCGCACGTCTTCTGCCATTGCCAACAGCATCTTGCGAAAACTCTCCGCCTGCTGGGCTTCTTTGGAGTCAAAAGAGAGCTTATCCAATTTGGACAAACCATCGACCAAATTCGCCACGGGCGCACCAAACTGGGTTGCCAGCGCGATTTTATCCACGCCCGAATCCTCCATCACATCATGGAGCAATGCAGCTTTGATGGACTGCGAATCGAGTTTCCAAGTGGCGCACAGTGTCGCCACAGCAAGCGGGTGGGTGATGTATGGCTCGCCCGATTGGCGATACTGCCCCAAATGCGCACCATCGGCAAAGACAAAAGCAACGCGAATGCGTGCGCACTCATCGGCAGACAAATAACTCGACAACTGCGCAAACAAACCATCTAAACCTTGTTTAATCAACTCGGCGTGTTGCTTCTTGTGCTCGCCCGAGACCGACACGCTCATGCTCGTCGCATGAAACTCTTGCTCCGTTGCTGATGATGGTAATGTTTGTGTGGACATAATCAATGTGTCGGGGGTAAAAAAAGCCATTGAATCAATGGCTATTTCTGCGCATAAGCGACAGGTTTAACTCGGCACTTTGAGCAACATTTCCGTACCAATTTCGCCAGCCGCAATCTCACGCAACGCCGTCACGGTGGGCTTATCATGGCTGATGATTTTGGGGCTATGACCTTGCGCGAGTTGACGTGCGCGGTAGGTCGCTGATAAAGTCATATCAAAGCGGTTGGGAATGTGTTTCAAACAATCTTCAACGGTAATGCGTGCCATGTGTGCTCCTTAGTAAACAATTAACTTAATCCCAACGGATTAAAAATTTCTGGACTGCGCGCCAACTGCACCGCATAGCGCAATCGTGTGGCATCAACAATGGTTTGGAGTTGGGTAAGCGCGGTAGAAAATACGGCGTTAATGATAACATATTCACACTCAGATGCGTGGGCAATTTCTTGACGTGCGTTGGTTAAACGAATCGCTATCACCTCAGGGGCATCCGTGCCGCGTTTTTCTAAACGCGCCTTTAACACTTCCAAAGACGGTGGCACAATAAAAATCCCAACCATATCGGGGAAATGCGCCCGTACCTGTTGTGCACCTTGGTAATCAATTTCGAGCAGCACATCTTTGCCTGAAGCCAGCGCGGCGTTAATCCACGTTTTCGATGTGCCATAATAATTGCCGTGCACTTCGGCGGACTCGATGAATTCGCCGTGCGCCTGCATTTTTTGAAAAACAGCCACATCGGTGAAGTGATAATTCACACCATCGACCTCGCCCGTGCGCGGTGCGCGGGTGGTGTAGGAGATGGACAGTTGAATATTGGCATCCTGCTTGAGCAATTCTGCAACCAACGAAGATTTGCCCGCGCCACTGGGAGCGACGATGACAAAGAGGGAGCCTGATTTGGGTGTGTTCATGGTGTATTGGGATGTGTGGTTAGTTTTGGTTTTTTAGGATGGTAAAGGGTTGTAGGGTGGGCATTGCCCACCGTTCGTCATTCATTTTAGATTTTCAAAACACCAATTAGAATTAAATCAGTGGGCTACCAAAACAAGCGAAGCGAAGTTTGTATAAAAGCAGTGCTTTTGCCCTACCCTACCGATTCGATGACATTCACGGTAGATTGTGCAGCGTCATTCCAAATTCTGCACCTGCTCACGCATTTGTTCAATCATTAATTTTAAATCCAAAGACGCTTGGGTTTGCAGCAAACTGGCGGATTTCGAGCCGAGGGTATTGGCTTCGCGGTTGAACTCCTGCATCAGAAAATCGAGTTTTTTACCGATGTTGCCGCCATCGACAAAGCACTGACGCGCATTGCCAAGGTGTCCGTCCAATCTATCCAACTCCTCGGCAACATCGATGCGAATCGCAGTCAGGCTGGCTTCTTGGCGAATGCGTTCAATCAGTTCTTCGCGTGGAATTGCGCTGGTTGCGAGTTTAATTTCATTTTTATCACTGTCCAAAGCTTTGAGTAAACGCTCGCTGAGTTTGCTTTCCTGATGTTTGAGCAATTCAGGCAATTGCACGCGCAGGTTGTGCACCACCCCGCCGATGGCATCCAAACGCTCAAATATTGTTTGCGCCAAATGCGCGCCTTCTTGCTGACGGCTTTGTTTGAACTGCGCAATTGCGCTGGCAATTAAGTCATTGATTTCGTCGGCGGTGACTGCGGACAGCACCTCGCTCGCGCCGACACTGCTCGGCAAAACCGCAGGTGCATTCATCAACGCGGACACACTCATGGGTGATGCATTCGGCGCGTGGTTGAGTATGGCATTTTGTACCGCCAAGACCTGCGCGAGTGCTTGGGTGTTAATCAGCGCAACTTCTGCCTCACCATCGCTCGGTAGCAAGGTTTGCCAACTCAAACGGGCTTCGACTTTACCGCGTTTGACCGCGTGGGTAATCGCTTCGCGCAGTTTGCCTTCAAATGCTGCGAGCTCATCGGGAATTTTCAACGTTAAATCTAAAAAGCGACTGTTGACGCTTTTCAGTTGCAAGTTTAGTCGGCAAAGTTTGGAGTTGACCTGCGCTTGACCGAAGCCCGTCATACTGTAAACTTCGAGAGAATCAATGGGTTGTTGTGTGTGGCTCATGTACAATTGGGCTTTGAGTTAGATGATATCAACGTATTTAAGGAAAGCATAATGATACACCGACAACATGACCGCGCACCAACAAGTTTGCGCCCCGTGACGATTACACGCAATTTTACCAAACACGCCGAAGGCTCGGTACTCATCGAATTCGGCGACACCAAAGTATTGTGTACCGCCAGTGTGCTCGAAAAAGTGCCGCCACACAAACGCGGCAGTGGCGAGGGTTGGGTCACGGCGGAATACGGCATGTTGCCACGCTCAACCCACACCCGCTCTGACCGCGAAGCGGCGCGCGGCAAGCAATCGGGCCGCACACAAGAAATCCAACGCCTCATCGGACGCTCGCTGCGCACCATCGTGAATTTGGCGCAGCTCGGCGAACGCACCATCCATATAGACTGCGATGTGTTGCAAGCCGACGGCGGCACGCGCACGGCCAGCATTACGGGCGCGTATGTCGCACTGGTTGATGCGGTGAATTGGCTGATTGCGCAGGGCAAAATCACAACCAGCCCGCTCACCGATTCGGTTGCGGCGATTTCGGTTGGGATTGTGGCGGGTGTGCCCATGCTGGATTTAGACTACATTGAGGATTCGAGTTGCGACACCGATATGAATGTGGTGATGACGGGTAAAGGCGGTTTTATCGAAATTCAAGGCACAGCTGAGGGCGCGCCGTTTAGCGAAAATGAATTAAATAAATTGCTTGGTTTAGCACGCGCAGGAATTGGCGAATTAACAAAAAAACAATGTGGATAAAAATAGTTGCATCTGTATCAAAATAAGCGTAGTCTCGCAAGACGTTTTTAAAAAGACGGCAAATTTTTATAACATTGATACATATTGCACTCAAAGGAATGACTATGAAATTGGCGAAAATTGGCTTGATAGCTTTGTGCTCGGCG
>JAGNWC010000058.1 GCA_017986195.1 Hydromonas sp. | reverse complement strand
CCCCCGTCACGTCCCAACCTGCGTAGAACCACCGTTTTTGAACCAAAAAGCCGAGCAAAGCAAAGCCCGCCAAACTCAAAGGCAGCCTCCAAGCCATGCGTTTTAAAATGTGTTTGTGGTGAAAATGACCGAGTTCGTGCGCGAGCACTGCTTCGATTTGCGCGGGGGTGAGTTGCTCAATCAGCGTGTCAAAAAACACGATGCGTTTGTTGCGCCCAAAGCCTGTAAAGTAGGCGTTGCCATGACCTGAGCGACGTGAACCATCCATCACGAACATGCCATTGGACGTAAAGCCACAGCGTGTGAGCAGCGTTTCCAAACGGGTTTTGAGCTCACCATCGGGCAGTGGGGTGAATTTATTAAACAATGGTGCGATGAGCGTCGGATACAGCCACATCATCAAAACATTAAAGCCCAAAAACAAAGCCCAAGCCCAGAACCACCACGTTTGCGGAAAGGCTTGGATAAATGCCAATACCGCATAGAGCAAAGGCACACCAATGATGAGCGAGAGCAGGGTGCTTTTAAATAAATCCACCAACCACGCTTTAATGGTCATGCGATTGAAACCAAAGGCTTGTTCGACATAAAACTGATCGACAAATGCCATCGGCAAATCAAACAATGAATTGAGCAGGCTAAAAATCACCAATAATGCCACGCCAAAATGCAAGGGATGGGAAAAACCGTGTTGCACCAACTGCGCCAATCCCGCAATCCCACCACCGAGTGTCCAAATCAATAAAATCGCAGTGGAAATGTACAAAGCCAAACGACCCATGCGCAGTTTGACAAAGGCATAACGAGCCGATTTTTGGTGCGCCTCTAAGTCAATCCGTGTGTCAAATGGCGCGGGCACGACTGTTTGATGCGCCATGATAAAGTCGATTTGGCGCATATTTAGCCAGAGTTTGAGTGTAAAATACACGCCCAGCGCGAGCACGAACGCGAGCGTCATGCGGATTTCAGGTTGCCCCAAAGAAGTGAATATAGACTGCATTAAAAACCTTTGATTGATTATTGATGGGGGTTGACGTGTGCCAACAGAGCAACCCCTAAATTTTTCGGATTATGAAAGACAATTGCATTATGACAGATTTTAACCCTGCTGTTCAAGCCCAAACCAAAGTGGCGCGTGACGATGACCGACTGATTTGGTTGGACATGGAAATGACGGGGTTAAACCCATTGCAAGACCGCATCATCGAATTGGCGATAGTCATCACCGACAAAAATCTCAATACCGTCGCCGAAGCCCCTGTTTGGGTGGTGCACCAATCCGATGAGGTGCTCGCGAGTATGGATGCGTGGAATCAAAAAACCCACGGCAATTCGGGTTTAATCGACAAGGTACGTCAATCAACCCTGACTGAAGCGCAGGTCGAGCAAGAAGCACTGGCATTTATAGCGCAATATATCGGCATGGGCAAATCGCCGATGTGCGGCAACTCAATCGGCCAAGACCGCCGATTCATGGCGCAGTACATGCCAACGCTCGAAAAACATTTTCACTACCGCAATTTAGACGTGTCCACGCTCAAAGAATTGGCGCGCCGCTGGTATCCACGTATTTACGATGGCTTTAAAAAACAAACCCGCCACACCGCGCTGGCAGATGTGTACGAGTCGATTGATGAATTGAAATATTACCGTGAGACGATTTTGGTGGGGCGCGAGAACAACGACTGACAACAAACCAAATCACTGCTGCGTTTACCACTTTGCGTATGATATTTTGAATTGAAAACAAAACCAAGGTCATTGTGAGGATGTTTCATCAGCCAAGCAACCCAGTCGGTATCAATCACTCGGATATTTTGTGGATTGCTTCGCGCTAAAACCACCGCTCGCAATGACGGTGCACTGAATACAACAAACCCCACGAAGCGTGGGACTGGTGGGGTTGCTGGATGTATTTCAAGTCGATTATTTTAAACCGCCACTGCCCGACCAGTGCTCGTAACCGACATCAATCGTGCCGTACAATTGCACTGAAGTAGTACCGTTTTTAAACGTCAGACCATTGTTATCATTTGATTTTTTGTCGGTGCTCGTCATTGGGTAGGCAGTGCCGTTTAAATCGGTTTCAACTTTTAACGTCACATCAGACCCACGCGATGGGTTCATCGTGTCTGCGAGTGCGGAAACACTGGTCAAGCAGGTTAAAGCGATTAAAGTCCATTGGATTGTTTTCATGGCGAACTCCTTTGTTTGGATACGCGAAGATTATCACAAAATAATGTGCAGTGAGTGTAGTGCTGAGTTTTGCCAAAATTGTGTGTCATAAAAAATGAGCCGTCTGATTCACGGCTCAATTAATGACTCATTGCTTGGTTTTACTCGACATTCAATTTCTCGTGATAAGCATCTTGAGTCTCGCGTACTTTGCTCAGGATGCGTTTTGCACCGTCCAAATCACGATTTTTGACGGCTTGATTGGCTTCTTCCAATTGCTTGTGCACTTTAATCAAGCCTTCACGATAGGTGTTTTTCTCTTGCTCAGAACCGTCAAAATTCAAGTTAGAGGCGTGCCAAGCCGAGTATTTGAGTGATTCGATGTAGGGAGCCAGTTCTTCTACGCTGTCGCTATTGACTGCGCTGCGTAGGTTTTTTTTCATGTTTTTCATATCTTTTTCAATTTCGCTTGCAGTGGCAATTCCACTTGCCATCACGCCAATGAATGCGAGCATCAAACCCGAAATCAAGCGCATTTTGAGTATCGTCATATTATTCTCCTAAAATTAAATGATGATGGACTGCCCTCAACTCGATAAGAGATAAGGCATGGCGCAATTATGCAACGCGCAGATTAACATAAACTTAAGACCTTCGCCAAAACACGAACCAACCACAAAAATATCCGAATCATCGTCACAGAACGTCCCATCGCATGGGCGATTGCGTTAAAATGACACATTGTTCACACGAAAATTCAAGGAGTTCTCTCATGCCCGCATACCGTTCAAAAACATCCACCTCAGGTCGCAACATGGCAGGTGCACGCGCACTTTGGCGTGCCACAGGGATGAAAGACGACGATTTTAGCAAACCGATTATTGCGGTTGCCAACTCGTTCACCCAATTCGTCCCAGGGCACGTTCACCTCAAAGACATGGGACAACTCGTGGCACGTGAGATTGAGCGCGCGGGTGGCGTGGCCAAAGAATTCAACACCATTGCGATTGACGATGGCATTGCGATGGGGCACGATGGGATGCTGTATTCATTGCCTTCGCGTGATTTGATTGCCGATTCGGTCGAGTATATGGTCAATGCACATTGCGCTGACGCGCTGGTGTGCATCAGCAACTGTGACAAAATCACCCCTGGGATGCTCAATGCCGCACTGCGTCTGAACATCCCCGTGATATTCGTTTCAGGCGGCCCGATGGAAGCGGGCAAAACCCGCCTCGGCGTGATTGGCGGGAAAATCCACAAACTCGATTTGGTCGATGCCATGGTGATTGCCGTGGATGATAAAGCCTCGGACGAAACCGTCGCCGAATACGAGCGCAGCGCGTGTCCGACGTGTGGTTCATGCTCAGGCATGTTCACTGCCAACTCTATGAATTGCTTGACCGAAGCACTCGGCTTGTCTCTACCGGGTAATGGCTCAATGCTCGCCACCCACGCCGATCGTGAGCAATTATTCCTGCAAGCAGGGCGCACGATTGTCGAGTTGTGCAAACGCTACTACGAGCAAGACGATGGATCTGTTTTACCACGCAATATCGCCAGTAAAAACGCCTTTGAAAACGCCATGATGCTTGACATCGCCATGGGCGGCTCGACCAACACCATCCTGCACCTACTCGCGGCGGCACAAGAGGCGCAAGTGGATTTCAACATGAGCGACATTGACGCACTGTCGCGCAAAGTCCCGCAACTGTGCAAAGTCGCGCCGAACACACCGAAATACCACATGGAAGACGTTCACCGCGCAGGTGGCGTGTTTGGCATCTTGGGCGAACTCTCACGTGCGGGTTTACTGCACAACGACGCGCACACCGTACACAGCGGTAGCATGGCGGATGCGTTGGCGAAATGGGACATTACATTGACCAATGACGAAGCGGTCAATACATTCTTCCGCGCAGGTCCCGCAGGCATTCCGACGCAAACTGCGTTCTCTCAGAAAACCCGCTGGGACAGCGTGGACGATGACCGTGCTGAGGGCTGTATTCGCTCGATTGAGCACGCCTACTCGCAAGAGGGCGGACTGGCGGTGCTCCACGGCAACATCGCATTAGACGGCTGCGTGGTCAAAACATCAGGCGTGGACGAATCCATCCTCGTATTCAGTGGCAAAGCACACGTCACCGAGTCCCAAGAACAAGCCGTGGACGACATTCTGAATGACCGCGTGCACGCAGGCGACGTGGTCATCGTGCGCTACGAAGGACCACGCGGCGGGCCAGGGATGCAAGAAATGCTCTACCCAACCAGCTACATTAAATCCAAAGGACTGGGCAAAGCCTGCGCACTGCTCACCGATGGGCGATTCTCAGGTGGTACATCGGGCTTGTCCATCGGACATTGCTCACCCGAAGCGGCGGCGGGTGGCACCATCGGCTTGGTCGAGAATGGCGACATCATCGAAATCAACATCCCCGCGCGCACCATCCACCTCAAAGTATCGGATGAGGAATTAGCGAAACGCCGCGCTGCACAAGACGCTAAGGGTTGGAAACCTGCGCAACCGCGTCCACGTAAAATCTCCGCCGCGCTCAAAGCCTACGCCATGCTCGCGACCAGTGCGGATAAGGGGGCGGTGCGGGATTTATCGAAATTAGAAGGTTAATTTCTATTGGTTGCTTAGTACACTTGTAACAAACAATATAATCTACTGGAGAACACATGAAACGTATGGCGAAAGTAATGGCAATATTGGCTTTATTGGTTTGCACAACCCCTGTCATGGCTGAAGACTCAGTGCCGAGCAACATGATTAAGGAGTTCAGTAGGTGTGATGCAAATTTTTTTAAATATTTGAATAAACATGCAGATTATTTTAAGACAGCTCTACCAGTAAAAAAATCAAATGGAGTGGGGCATTTTATTGTTAAGGATCGATTTGTCAAGAATAGTGCTTCTGTCGATTTTAAGAAAAAAATAGTAGTTAATCAGCTATCTGCAAGTTCTTATTTTGAAGATTACTCAGATATGGGAAGCATGGGGAAGTACTACTACTGGGGTTTTATGATTGACTCATCGAATGTTGAAGAAGTCAAAGAACAATTGAGTGGGTATATCTATGATTCTTCGAGATTGCAAAAAGATGGTGGAGTATATGCTCGTACCGAAGTTAAAGTGCTGAGTTCACCTTGGGTGAGAATACGTGCGAGTAATGGCCCAGTGGGATTAAGTCGTGTTGAGCGTATGTTTGCCATTGAAGCGAATCCTGAGAATGACCAAGTTCGGGTGTTTTGTTCAATTCAAGGTGGAGTCAATGCGGATGTTCTCAAAGAGATTCGTCCTGATATGGAGCTAAACGAATATCCCAAAACCATATCAAAAAATTTATTTGATGAGATAGAAGTTGCACCAAGCGTGATGGCTGAGGCTATTCGAGTTCAAAAATTGAATCCAGCAATGCGCCCTCAGTTTAATAAAATTCGCTATAGTTATTTGAGCAAAAACCCGAAGCAACCCAAAAGTAGTGATGAAACCCCCGTGGAAATTGAGTTAGACGCCTTGCCAAATGGTCTCATACATAGGAAAGAGATTTATGATCCAGCGTTTACGGTTGATAGATTGTTACTGGCAGATATGTTTCAGTTGAAATCGAGAATGAATGGTTTAGGTAATGGAAGTGTGTTTTTGACAACGGAACTTAAAATTGATATGCCCCAAACATGGAATGTTGGCGATGAATTTAAAGAGTACAGAAAAGGTGAATATCGCCCAAAACAAATTGAAGATTCTGCTGTTGAGCCCACAGAAGGTGCGTGCGTTATCTCAAATAAAATTGCTGCAAAAACAATTTTTTCAGCCATTCAAGGTACAGCGACTATAGTGGATTGTAACGATAAAGATGGTAGTAAAAATCAATATGCTTTTTTAGATAACTACGGTATTACTTTGAATCAAAGTTATATCGATAAAAAAGATGGTTCCGTTACGGTATATAAAATACTGCAATTTGAAGCAAACTGATGGTATCAAACTTCAGTTTGCTGCAAGTAGTACGTCTTGAGAGTAGCCAATTTCGGGGTATGGAATATTTGTGTTTTGAATAACCTCGCTATTTTACGAATACTTGTCCAGCGATTCGCAAAAGTCGCTCATGGTGGTCTACTTGTTTGATGTTTTAAAGCTCGTAGGCTAGGGTGATTGGTTTTGAACCCCAACAATCACGACATAATGGGGCAATGTTGGGGTTCGCGATAAAGCGGCTCACCACCAACCTGTAAATCGCTCACCCTCACAACGATTTACAACACTGCCAATGCCGCCTCATAATTCGGCTCATGGGTGATGTCATCAACCAATTCGGTGTAAATAACTTTCCCCGTTTCATCAGCCACCACGACCGCGCGAGCGCACAGTCCTGTCAATGGGCCTGTGGTCATTTCCACGCCGTAGTCTTTGCCAAACGTTGAGCGAAATGCCGACAGGGTGTGGACGTTTTCGATGCCTTCTGCACCGCAGAATCGTCCCAGCGCAAACGGTAAATCTTCGGACACGGTGAGCACCACGGTGTTGGTTTTGCCAGCGGCTTGCTCGTTGAATTTACGGGTTGAGGTCGCGCAGGTGGGGGTGTCGATGGATGGGAAGATGCTGATGACGACTTTTTTACCGATAAAGTCAGCGAGGCTGACGGCTTGCAGTTTTGCATCTTTGAGGGTGAATGCGGGTGCGGCTGCGCCAATTGTGGGTAAATCGCCTGCGGTTTGAACGGGGTTGCCGCGTAAAAGTGTTTGTGCCATTTTAAAATCCTTTGTGTGTGGTTGGATTGAGTTGTTTGGTGTTGCTTTAATTAAAACTGCAGGGTGATTATAGAGGACGATGGATTTTTGTGCTGACGGCGGTTTTTTTGCACTCCGCCTTGAGGTATAATGGCGCGTTTTACATACCAATTTTCTAAGGACACATCATGGGCTACGAAGCAGTGCCAGCAGGCAAAGACATTCCGAATGATTTTAACGTCATCATCGAGATTCCCGCGCAAAGCGATCCAGTGAAGTATGAAGTCGATAAAGACACGCAAACTTTGTGGGTGGATCGTTTCATCGGTACAGGGATGCGTTATCCATTGAGTTACGGTTATATTCCACAAACTTTGGCGGGTGACGGCGATCCAGTGGATGCTTTGGTACTCGCGCCATTTCCAATCATGGCGGGCGCGGTGGTGCGCTGCCGTCCAGTCGGCATCCTCAAAATGACCGATGAAAAAGGCCAAGACGCCAAACTCATCGTTGCGCCGATTGATAAAGTCTGCCCAATGACGGCGGACATCAAAACCATCGACCAAGTACCACAA
>JAGNWC010000057.1 GCA_017986195.1 Hydromonas sp. | reverse complement strand
TGGTTTCTAAGCGTTCTGCCACATCGTACATGCGCATGTCGCCTTGCTCTTTCGCCAAGTCGTGCGCGACTTTTTTGATGACGACATTCCGTGGGTCAGAGATGGTGTACACAGGGTGGCCGAAACCAATCACGACCTCTTTGCGTTCAACGCGCGCGCGGATGTCTGCTTCGGCTTCGTCAGGCGAGTTGTAGCGTTGTTGGATTTCAAACGCGACTTCATTCGCGCCACCGTGTTTCGGGCCGCGCAACGCGCCGATGCCCGCACAAATGGCTGAGTACATGTCCGAGCCAGTACCTGCCACCACACGTGAAGCGAAGGTTGAAGCGTTGAATTCATGTTCTGCATATAAGATTAAAGAAATATGCATGGCTTTAACCCATGAATCTGGGCATTTTTTACCGTGCAACAGGGTCAGGAAGTGACCGCCGATGGAGTCGTCATCGGTTTCGACATCGATGCGTTTGCCGTTGTGCGCGAAGTGATACCAATAGAGCAAAATCGACGAGTGGCACGCCATGAGTTTGTCGGCGATGTTTTTCGCATCGGCGATGTTGTGGTCATCTTTTTCGGGGGTGACACAGCCCAATACCGACACGCCTGTGCGCATCACGTCCATGGGGTGCGCCGAAGGAGGTAATTGTTCCAAAGCAGTTTTAACCGCTTGTGGAATGCCACGCATGCGTTGCAATTTGGCTTTGTAGTTGGCCAATTGGGTTTTGGTGGGCAAAGTACCATGTACCAATAAATGCGCCACTTCTTCAAATTCGCATTTGAGTGCCAAATCCATGATGTCGTAGCCACGGTAGTGCAGGTCATTGCCAGAGCGACCCACGGTGCACAGAGCGGTACTGCCTGCGGTCACACCTGAGAGGGCGACGGATTTTTTCGGCTTGAAAGGTGTTGCTGTGGGTGTTGCCACCACTGTTTCTTTTTTGCTCATAGTCATCTCCTTGGTTTGTTTGGGTTTATTTTTGTAAAAATAAATCGAGTTTATCTTCATACGCCTGATAACCAATGCTCGCGTACAACTCCATGCGGGTTTGCATGGTATCCACCACACTGGCTTGTGTACCGTTTTGGCGCAATTGCGTGTAGACATTCAACGCGGCTTTGTTGGCAGCACGGAACGCTGAAAGCGGATACAGAGCCATGGCCACACCGACCGATTTGAGTTCATCCGTCGTGAACAAAGGTGTTTGCCCAAACTCAGTCAAGTTCGCCAGCACTGGGGTATTGGGCAAGGCTTTAACAAAAGCGGTGTACATTTCCAAAGTAATCGCGGCTTCGGGGAACAAAGCATCCGCGCCTGCTTCAACGTATTTAATGGCGCGTTCAACCGCTGCTTCTAAGCCTTCAGAGGCAATCGCATCGGTGCGCGCCATGATGACAAAGTTTTCATCGGTGCGCGCATCTACGGCGGCTTTGATGCGATCCACCATTTCATCGGCGGGTACGATGGATTTATTCGGACGGTGGCCGCAACGCTTCGCGCCGACTTGGTCCTCGATGTGCATGGCGGCCACACCTGCTTTAATCATGGATTTGGTGGTGCGCGCAACGTTAAATGCCGATGCGCCAAACCCTGTGTCCACATCCACCAATAATGGTAAATCGCACACATCGGTGATGCGGCGTGCATCGATGAGCACGTCTTCTAAACCTGTGATGCCCAAGTCAGGCACGCCGAGCGAGCCTGCCGCCACGCCACCCCCTGAGAGGTAAACGGCTTTGTAGCCTGCTTGTTGGGCGAGTAGCGCGTGGTTGGCATTGATGGCACCAACGATTTGTAGGGGTGATTCGGCAGCGAGTGCGGCGCGAAAGCGTGCGCCAGCGGAGGTTGAACTCATTGTTTCTCCAGTATAAATGGGTGTATATGAACACGAATGGTTGACGTGCGGCCAACCGCTTAAGTGAAGTTCTTAATGTACGTCACTGTAGTACAGATTGCTTACTTCGAGTTTACACCCTATTTTTTGTGCGGAACAAATGTTTTTTTGTAGTTAAAGAAGTCTGCTAAAATGCCACCATTAAAAGGAAAGGAGCAACTGATGCAAGTATATAGCGATAGTTTTCCGAACAACGGTTTGATTCCCGTGGAATGTGCCTTTGCGCAAATCGACGAGAAAACACGGGTGCGCCTGTCCAGTAATAAAAACCCACATCTTGCGTGGACGGAGGTTCCTGCAGGGACGCAATCGTTTGTGGTGACCTGTGTGGATGCACACGCGCCCACAGACCCTGCCGATGTCAATCAAATTGATAGAGAAGTACCCGCCGATTTACCGCGTGCGGATTTTGTGCATTGGGTGCTGATTAATATTCCCGCAAATGTGCGTGTGATTGAGGAGGGGCAGTTTTCACATGAAGTGACCCCGCGTGGCAAATCAGGCCCGATGATTGTCGGCAAAGGGTTCAAGGATTCGCCGATGCGTCAAGGCATCAACGACTACACCCATTGGTTTGCCAATGACCATGATATGGCGGGTGACTATTATGGTTACGATGGACCATGTCCGCCGTGGAATGATTCGATTGTGCATCAATACACATTCACCGTGTACGCTTTGGATGTGGCAGAAATAGAATTGCCGACCGATGGTAAATTGAAAATCAGTTCGGTGCAACGCCGCATGGAGGGACATGTGCTTGCCCAAGCCAGTTGGGTCGGGCAATACACCCTCACGCCCCGCTTGGCGGCGGCATTTGAAGTGTGACTCATCGGAGCGAATGAATGTCGGTTAAAAGTTTAAAGCTGATTATTGTGTTGCTGGCATTGGCACTTTTGGCGGCGTGCTTTAAGATTTATTCACTGAATCAAACGCAAAACCCGCAGTCACCAGTGAGCGCGCCGAACGCAAGCAGTCATGTGCAAGCCAATCGCGACACAGCAGATACCAACGCAAGTCGCGACACGTGGGGGTCTGCGAGTATTGCCATTGGCCGTTTACCGCCTGAGGCGCAACAGGTATTGAGAAAAATTCAAAATCGCGAGCCCTTTCCTTATCGCCAAGATGGGCAGGTATTTGGCAATCGAGAGCGATTGTTGCCCAATCAACCGCGTGGCTATTACAAAGAGTACACCGTGCCCACCCCAGGGGCGGACAATCGCGGAGCGCGCAGAATTGTCGCTGGGCAAGGCAAAGTAGGGGATGTGGCGAGCAGTGGTGAGTATTATTACACCGCAGATCATTACCGCAGTTTTTCACGCATACGCATGGAGTGATGGATGAATCAAGTTGGCAATACCTCGGAAAATACACCAGAACCTTGGCGCACAGCCATCGGTGGCTTCACCGTGTGCAATGCGTCCGAACTGGCGCAACTGCTCCCAGCATGCGCGCTTGAATTGAATGCGGATGTGCACACTGTTGATTTACGTGCGGCAACTGATGCGGCGCAAGCGATGATGATTTTGAGCAAGAGATTGCGCTTTCCTGAATACTTTGGTCAAAATTTAGATGCACTGTACGATATGACGGGCGAATGTGCGGACATCGCGCAAGGTCGATTGGACATCCAAATCGATGCCGTACCGCATATTTGGCTGATTTACAGCACAGTCGAGCAAGCCGAGGTTTTGTCGCCAGTGCTGGATGCGATGCGCGATGCGATGGATGGTTTCAAAGGCACGGCTTTGAGCATTTTATGGGTGGTGGTTTAAACTGGGCAGTTGTTAGCACATACTAAAATATTAATGAAGAGCATTCATATGAAAAACATCTTGGTGATTCATGGTCCCAATCTAAACTTATTGGGTACACGCGAACCTGAAGTGTATGGTGCGCAAACCTTATCCGACATCGATACGCATTTACAGGCAATTGCCAATGAAATGGGTGTTCAACTCACTGCGTTTCAAAGCAATCATGAAGGCGAAATTGTCGAAACCATCCATCAAGCACGTCATCAGCATGATGCTTTGGTTATCAATCCAGCGGCATTCACCCACACCAGTGTGGCGATTCGTGATGCGATTGCGGGCGTGAACCTACCGTTTGTTGAGGTGCATTTGTCGAATGTACACAAACGCGAAGCGTTTCGCCATCATTCCTATTTCTCTGATTTGGCGGTTGGGGTGGTTTGTGGCTTGGGGGCTTATGGCTATGAAGTCGCTTTGCGTTTTTTGGTGCAAAAATCAGTCAAATAAGCCTAAAATACGCGATTAAGCGGTGAAAATAAAAACTTAAGTCGCCGCGCTAAAAAATCCGAACGCTCGTTCTTTTAAGTGGGTTTTATCATCAATTAGGTAAAAATAGACGAAAATAACTAACTTTTACTGGTTTTAAATGCGTATAATGCCAATCGTTACCTCGAAAGGGGTGTTGTGTGTATTTGATGCGGGTATGAACAAAAAAGTCTAAATTAGACCTAAAAAGGAGCGAGCAACATGGATTTACGTAAATTAAAAACACTCATTGATTTGGTTTCTGAGTCGGAAGTTTCCGAATTGGAAATTACCGAGGCAGAAGGTAAAGTGCGCATTGTTAAAGGCGGCGGTACAGTGATGATGCAACACGCACCCCAACAAATGATGGCAGCACCGGCGATGAGTGCGCCTGCTGCACCTGCAACTGCGGTTGTGCCCACTGCGCCAGCAGCACCTGCGCAAGAGGCAGGCACACCCATTAAATCACCTATGGTCGGAACTTACTACGCGGCTTCTGCACCAGGTGCAGCACCCTATGTCACAGTGGGTGCGAGTGTAAAAAAAGGTCAAACTCTGTGCATTATCGAAGCGATGAAACTGCTCAACGAAATCGAAGCAGAGTGCGATGGTGTGGTCAAACAAATTTTGGTGGACAACGCAGAACCCGTTGAATACGGTCAAGTGTTGTTTGTTATTGGCTAAATCACAGGCAATGAAGGCAAATGCCTTTTATTGAGTGAATGATTTCCTAATTGATACGCTGATATTGTGAAGTTCATTATCGCAGTATTTGCACCAAACTATATGTGAGAGCACCATGTTTAAAAAAATTCTCATCGCCAACCGAGGTGAAATTGCCCTGCGCATTCAGCGTGCGTGTCGCGAAATGGGCATTAAGACAGTGGTGGTGTATTCCGAAGCTGACCGCGAAGCCAAGTATGTGAAACTTGCCGATGAGGCGGTCTGTATTGGTCCTGCGCCCTCTGCACAAAGCTATTTAAATATGACCGCGCTGATTGCGACCGCCGAAGTCACCCACGCTGAAGCAATTCACCCTGGTTATGGCTTTTTATCCGAAAACGCTGATTTTTCTCAACGGGTTGAGGAATCGGGCTTTGTATTTATCGGGCCGACTGCGGAATCCATTCGCATCATGGGCGATAAAGTGGCCGCCAAACAAGCCATGATTAAAGCGGGTGTGCCGACTGTACCAGGCTCGCCTGATGCGCTGGGCGATGACCCGCAGGAAATCCTGCGCATGGCACGTACGGTCAAATATCCCGTGATTATTAAAGCCGCGGGTGGCGGTGGTGGTCGTGGGATGCGTGTGGTGCATTCTGAAGCGCAATTGCTCAATGCGGTTGCCATGACCAAGGCAGAAGCGGGCGCGGCGTTTGGCAATCCAAACGTCTATATGGAAAAGTTTTTACAAAATCCACGCCACATCGAGATTCAAATTTTAGCGGATCAGCACAAAAACGCGATTTATTTGGGCGAGCGCGATTGCTCACTCCAACGTCGCCACCAGAAAGTCATCGAGGAAGCCCCTGCACCCGGGATTCCACGTAAATTGATTGACAAAATTGGTGCGCGTTGCGTCGATGCGTGTAAACGGATTGGCTATCGTGGCGCGGGCACGTTTGAGTTTTTGTATGAAAACGGCGAATTTTTCTTTATTGAAATGAATACGCGCGTGCAAGTCGAGCATCCTGTGACCGAAATGGTGACGGGGGTGGACATTGTGCAGGAGCAAATCCGCGTGGCGTTTGGCGAAAAGCTGCGTTATCGTCAAAGAGACATTGAAATCAAAGGTCATTCGATTGAGTGCCGCATCAATGCCGAAGACCCGTTCAAATTCATCCCGAGTCCTGGACGCATCACCATGTGGCACACACCGGGTGGTCCGGGTGTGCGTGTCGATTCGCACGTGTACAATAATTATTTTGTACCGCCGAATTACGACTCGATGATTGGTAAATTGATTACTTATGGCGATACGCGTGAGCAAGCGGTGGCGCGTATGCGCACAGCGTTGTCTGAAATGGTGGTTGAGGGCATCTCGACCAATATTCCTTTGCATCGTGTGATGATGGAAGACCCGATTTTTATCGAAGGTGGTTTTAGCATTCACTATTTAGAGCAAAAATTGGAAGCCGAAAAAGACATCGTGCGTTAAGTGGTTTATTGATTCATTGATTTTTTGGTTTAGCGAAACATCCAACCACCCGTGTCGAGCGGGGTTGGATGTTTTGTTTTTACGTGCAAAATCATGGATAATGCGCCATTCAAATTAAAGGGAAAACCCATGTGGAAAGAAATTATCATCAGCGTCAATGAACAACACGCCGAAGAAGTCTCCGACGCGCTGATGGCGGCGGGTGCATTGTCCGTGTCGGTTGAGGATGAGTGGGCGGATACTGAGGCAGAAAAGCCTTTGTACGGTGAACCGGGATTGGAGCCAACCACCAATGCGTGGGAGCAATCGCGTTTGGTGGTGTTGGTCGATGCGGATGTGGACATTGAGGAATTGTTGGCTGAGGCTTATGGCGAATTGAACCAAGCCGTACCAAATTACGAGCAACGTGATGTGCCCGCGCAAGACTGGGTGCGCTTGACCCAAAGTCAGTTTGAGCCGATTGAAATCACGCCCAATTTATGGATAGTGCCAACTTGGCACGAAGCCGATGAGTCCGATGCGCAACGCATCAATTTGCGTTTAGACCCTGGACTGGCGTTTGGTACGGGCTCGCATCCAACCACGCGCTTATGCCTGCAATGGTTGGCGCAGCATCTCCCCAACGCGCAAGGTGCAAGCGTTTTGGACTATGGTTGTGGTAGTGGGATTCTGGCGATTAGCGCGAAAAAACTCGGTGCAGGCGCGGTGTTAGGCACGGATATTGACGTGCAGGCGGTGCAAAGCTCGGTGGACAATGCGCTGATGAACCAGACCGATGCACAATTTGTATTGCCCGATGCCATGCCGCAAGATGGCAAATACCAAATCGTGGTGGCGAATATTTTGTCGAATCCACTCAAATTGCTTGCGCCTGCGTTGGTTAATTACGTTGCGCAAGGTGGGTTTTTGGTGCTCTCTGGGATTTTGGAGCGACAAACCGATGAATTGATTGCCGCGTATGCGCCGTATATGAACATGGCTTTGTGGCGCGCCGAGGATGGCTGGATTTGTTTGGTCGGGCAAGCCCTTTAAACCAAGCCCATGCAAAAAGCCCACCGATAAGATGGGCTTTTTCACTGCCAAATACAGATGATTATTTATCGCGCAATTCACGGCGCAAAATTTTACCGACATTCGACTTGGGCAATTCGGCACGAAACTCAATGTATTTAGGACGTTTGTAACCTGTGAGGTGCTCTTTGAGGAAGTTTTGCAGTTCATCGG
>JAGNWC010000056.1 GCA_017986195.1 Hydromonas sp. | reverse complement strand
CTGAGCCGAACTCGGCGTAGAATTTGGCGTATTTTTCTTGCTCCGCAGCATCCTCAGAGTTTGCCAATGATTCCAATGTACTTAAAATGCGGCGGGTATTGCCTTCGCGAATCGCTTTGACATCGCGCGATTCTTGCAACAATTCACGGCTAACGTTCAAAGGCAAGTCCGAACTGTCAATCACGCCTTTGACAAAGCGTAAATATTGTGGCAACAATTGCTCGGCATCGTCCATGATGAATACGCGTTTGACGTAGAGTTTCAAGCCTGATTTGTGCTCGCGGTAGTACAAATCATGCGGTGCTTGCGCAGGGATGAACAGCAATTGCGTGTATTCGGTCGCGCCTTCCACGCGGTTGTGCGCCCACGCGAGCGGTTCTTTGAAATCGTGGCTGATGTGTTTGTAAAACTCTTGGTATTGCTCATCGGTAATGTCTTTTTTCGGACGTGTCCACAGCGCGCTGGCGGAGTTGACGGTTTCCCATTCATCGGTGGTGACCATCTCGCCAGGTTGGTTTTCTTCTTTCGCGTCTTGCCAGACTTCTTTTTTCATCTCAATCGGCAGGCTGATGTGGTCGGAATATTTGCGAATCAATTGCTTGATGTCCCAAGCGTTCAGGTATTGTTCAAACTCATCACGCAGATGCAGTATCACGCTCGTACCACGCGCTTCGCGGCTGATGACTTCGGTGGTGAATGCGCCCGTGCCATCGCTCACCCAACGCACCGCTTCAGTGGTCGGCGCACCTGCGCGGCGTGATTCGACCGTGATTTTGTCGGCAACGATGAAGCCTGAGTAAAAACCCACACCAAACTGACCGATGAGTTGCGCGTCGGTTTTTTGCTCGCCTGTGAGTTTGGACATGAATTCTTTGGTACCGCTTTTGGCAATCGTACCGAGGTGCTCAATCGCATCGGCTTCGGTCAAACCAATGCCATTGTCGGTAATCGTGAGGGTTTTGGCGGTTTTATCGAAGGTGATTTGAATGCGCAAATCTGGGTCAGATTCGTACAATTCGGCTTGATTCAAACCCTCAAAGCGCAATTTGTCGCAGGCATCGGAGGCGTTTGAGACCAATTCGCGCAGGAAAATCTCAGGGTTGGAGTACAGCGAATGCGTGACCAAATGCAACAATTGTGCGACTTCTGCTTGAAAACTATGGGTGTGATTTTTAGATTTTTTGCTCATAAAAACTCCTCAACTTGTGAACGTTCGATAAAACATCTGCACGGCGATGCGTGCAGGATTTGGATGTGATTAGGATGGGGGTGAAAAATGGGTTTTCAAGAGTGCATAAAAAAACGGGCTACTGTGCGTAGCCCGTATCCGTTTACTGAATATTGGAATTTCAGTAAATCTCTTCATTCAACTTCATCGTGCCGTGGTCACGTAAATTCACATGCCATGAGAAGGCTTTTTCCATGATGTGTGGGGTTTGACCGCCGTGTTTGCAAGCTTCGTCAAAGTAGGCTTGCAACTGTGGACGGTAGTCAGGATGGCAACAATTGTCAATGATGCGTTGCGCACGTTCGCGAGGCGCGAGTCCGCGCAAATCTGCCAACCCTTGTTCCGTCACCACCACATCGACATCGTGCTCGGTGTGGTCGTGGTGTGGCACCATCGGTACGACTTGCGAAATCGAACCGCCTTTGCCCACCGATGGGCAGACGAAAATCGAGATGAAGGCATTGCGCGCAAAGTCACCCGAGCCGCCAATCCCGTTCATCATGCGTGTGCCGCCGATGTGGGTGGAGTTGACGTTGCCATAAATATCAAATTCAATCGCGGTGTTAATCCCGATGATGCCGAGGCGACGGATGACTTCAGGCAAGTTGCTGACGTTTTGCGGACGCAGAACGATTTTGTCCTTGTATTGGTCAAAATTGTTGATGAAATTGTCGTAGCACTCTTGTGAAATCGTGATCGAGGTGGTTGAAGCGAACTTCATTTTGCCTGAATCAATCAATTCAAAAGTTGAGTCTTGCAACACTTCAGAATACATCACCAAGTCTTCAAAATCGCTGTGTACCAAACCTGAGAGCACCGCGTTGGCGATTTTACCAATCCCCGCTTGCAATGGCATGAGGGATTTGGTCAAACGACCTTCGGCGACTTCTTTGTTGAAAAACTCGGTGATGTGGCGCGAAATGCCCGAGGTGACTTCATCGGGTGCGGAAATCACTGCAGGTGCATCGGGTTTGTTGGTCAAAACCACAGCCACGACTTTAGATGGGTCAACTTTGATATAGTTTGTACCAATGCGCGTGTCCACGTGGGTGACGTTGACCGCTTCGCGGTTTGGATAAGCCGTGGGGATGTAGATGTCGTGAATGCCGTTGAATTCGAGTGGGAACGCTGAGTTCACCTCGATGATGATTTCATCTGCTAAAGCCGCGAAGGTCGCAGAGTTGCCCACTGAAGTGGTTGGAATGATATTGCCTTCTGCGTCAATGCTCGATGCTTCGATGAGGGCGGTGTTGACCTTTGGAAAATGTTTGTTGTTCAACATTTCATGGGTTTCGGACAAATGCTGATCCATGTACAAGGCTTTGTGCGTGTTGATGGATTTGCGCAATTCGGCATCGGCCATGAACGGAATGCGCTTGGCAACCACATCAGACAACGCCAATTGGGTTTCTGTGTCATAGCCCAAGGACGCGCCAGAGAGTAAAGACACGCGCACGGGATGGGTTTTCGCCAATTGAGCCAATGCAGGTAAAACCGCTTTAGAATCGCCTGCTTTGGTAAAACCGCTCACCCCCAAAACCGAGCCGTCTTTGATTAACTTCGCCGCTTCTTCGGCGGTGGTGATTTTGCTTTTATAGCCTTCAAACAGAATGCGTTCCGTACTCATAAAGTCTCCTAATGCATGTAACAATGATTTACAAAATTGGGTTTTACGAAGCAACGATGATGTGCTCAAAAACCGATTTTAACTAAAATTACCAACGCGCGATTGTAATCGATAAGCCTGACACGTGGCTGAAAATAATTAAATTTATGGGTTTTTTGTGGTGTAGCGTGGGCTGTGCCCACGCCACTCATTGACTTTAAACCGCTCCCGCCAAAAAGTCTTGAGCAAAGCGTTGCAATACACCGCCTGCTTGGTACACCAAGACTTCTTCGGCGGTGTCCAAACGGCACAGCACAGGGACTTGTATGGTTTCGCCGTTTTTGCGATGAATCACAAGGGTCAATTCGCAACGCGGTGTGCGCTCGCCAATCACATCGTAGGTTTCTGTGCCGTCCAAACCGAGGGTCAAACGATTCACGCCATCTTTGAACTGTAAAGGCAATACGCCCATACCAATCAAATTGGTGCGGTGAATGCGCTCGAAACCTTCGGCAACGATCGCCTCAACCCCCGCCAAGCGCACGCCTTTGGCCGCCCAGTCGCGGCTCGAGCCTTGACCGTAGTCCGCACCCGCAATGATTATCAGTGGTTGTTTGCGTTGCATATAGGTTTCAATCGCTTCCCACATTCGTTTGATTTCGCCTTCGGGTTCTACGCGGGCGAGTGAGCCTTGTTTCACTGTACCGTCTTCGTTTTTGACCATTTCGTTGAACAATTTTGGATTGGCAAAAGTCGCGCGTTGCGCGGTTAAATGGTCGCCACGGTGGGTCGCGTAGCTGTTGAAGTCTTCTTCTGGTACGCCCATTTTCGCCAAATACTCACCTGCCGCAGATTTCTTGGTAATCGCGTTGGATGGTGAGAGGTGGTCGGTGGTGATGTTGTCGGGCAACACAGCCAATGGGCGCATGCCTTTGAGTGTGCGCTCGCCTGCCAAAGCACCTTCCCAATATGGTGGGCGGCGGATGTAGGTGGACATTGGACGCCAGTTGTACAGCGGACTGCTGGCACGTGCCGCGTCTTTTTGTTCAAACATCGGGATATAGACTTTGCGGAATTGCTCGGGTTTGACCGATTGTTTCACCAATGCGTCGATTTCTTCATCCGATGGCCAAATGTCTTTTAGGGTAATCGGATTGCCGTTTTTGTCGTAGCCCAAAGCATCTTTTTCAATATCAAACCGAATTGTGCCTGCAATCGCATAGGCAACGACCAAAGGTGGTGAGGCGAGGAAGGCTTGTTTGGCTTGCGGATGAATGCGTCCGTCAAAGTTGCGGTTGCCAGACAACACCGCCGTGGCGTACAAATCGCGTTCAACGATTTCTTGTTCAATCGCTGGGTCGAGTGCGCCGCTCATACCATTGCACGTGGTGCACGCATATGCCACGATGCCGAAGCCGAGTTTTTCCAATTCGTTCAATACGCCTGCTTCTTCGAGGTAGAGTGCGGCGGCTTTTGAGCCTGGCGCGAATGAAGATTTCACCCACGGTTTGCGCGTCAAACCCAGTTCATTGGCTTTGCGTGCGAGCAAACCTGCGGCAATGGTGTTGCGTGGGTTGGAGGTGTTGGTACAACTGGTGATGGCCGCGATAATCACCGCTCCATCGGGCATGCTGCCATCGGCTGGCATGTCGTATGGTGCGGCGATGCCTCGGTTCGAGAGTTCACTGGTTGGTAAACGCGCATGGGGATTTGATGGACCCGCCATATTACGCACCACAGTGGATAAATCAAATTTCAATACGCGTGGATAGATTGCAGTTTTCAGGTCGGTTGCCCACAAGCCTGTGGTTTTCGCATAGTCCTCCACCAGTTTTACTTGCGCTTCATCGCGACCCGTAAGTTTGAGGTAGTCGATGGTTTGCTGGTCAATGTAGAACATCGCCGCAGTCGCGCCGTATTCTGGGGTCATATTGCTGATGGTGGCGCGGTCACCAATGCTCATCGAATCCGCACCTTCGCCAAAAAATTCCACATACGCACCGACCACGCGCTCTTTGCGTAGGTATTCGGTGAGTGCGAGCACGATATCGGTGGCGGTAATGCCCGCTTGACGTTTGCCCACGAGTTCAACCCCGACGATGTCGGGTAAACGCATCATAGATGCGCGACCGAGCATCACGGTTTCGGCTTCCAAGCCACCGACACCAATTGCAATCACGCCGAGCGCATCCACGTGCGGCGTGTGGCTGTCGGTACCCACGCAGGTATCTGGGAACGCGACACCGTCACGGTTTTGGATGACAGGTGACATTTTTTCCAAATTGATTTGGTGCATGATGCCGTTGCCCGCTGGAATCACGTTGACATTTTCAAACGCGGTCGCACACCAGTCGATGAAGTGGAAACGGTCTTCGTTGCGGCGGTCTTCAATCGCGCGGTTTTTTGCAAACGCATCGGGGTCATAGCCACCGCATTCCACCGCCAAAGAGTGATCCACAATGAGTTGCGTTGGCACGACAGGGTTGACTTTGGCTGGATCGCCGCCTTGCTCGGCAATCGCATCGCGCAGACCTGCGAGGTCAACCAGCGCGGTTTGACCGAGAATATCGTGACAGACCACACGCGCAGGAAACCACGGAAAATCCATGGTTTGCTTGCGTTCGATGAGTTGGGTCAAGCATTCGGTTAGATAATTGGGATTTTCGGCGGGACTCATGTAATCGCACGATTTACGCACCAATTGCTCTGCCAATACACGCGATGTGTAGGGCAGGGTTTCATACGCGCCTGCTTGGATGGCATTGACGGCAGCACGGGTATCGTAATAATCAACATTGTGATTGGGAAGGGGTTTGCGGAAATTAGTCATAGTGGTTTGTGGTTAAGTTAAAAAATTGATAAATGAATAAAATAATTTGAGTTCATGAGTGATTTTTAAAAAACGACGTCGATATTTGATAATACGAAAAACTTTATAAAAACTCCGCCATTCCTAAATGACGGTGCACGATTAAACGTATTTCAGTACTCATCTTCACCCGAAATATCTTCAATCAAATCGCCAGAATGCTTCAACTGCTCGGTCAAAAACTCGACGCTCGGCAATAAGTCGGCAAACTGCTTGGGTAATTCAGGGGAAGTGCGGTAGGTTGAAACGCCCATTGGGGTTTCCATACCGCGCAAGGCGTATTCGACCACGGTTTTGTTTTTGCTTTTACACAAAATCAGCCCTATGGTCGGCGCATCATGGAGAGGGTCACGCACCCTATCATCCACCGCTGCCAAATAGCCATTGAGTTGACCCGTGTATTCAAATTTAAACTCGGTGTTTTTAAGCTCAATCACCACATAGCAATGCAGTTTGGTGTGGTAAAACAAAAGGTCTATGTAAAACTCATGTCCTTCAATATCAAGTTTATATTGACTGCCGACAAACGCAAACCCCACACCTAATTCAACCAAAAAATCCCGCAGATGCGCAATCAAACTTTTTTCAATTGTGCGCTCATTGCTCGCATCGGTAATGCCCAAGAAATCAAAAGTATAAGGGTCTTTGACAAATTCGCGCGCCAAATCAGATTGTGGCGCAGGCAAAGTGCGCTCAAAATTAGTCTGCGCCGCACCCACGCGCAGATGCGCGGCGGATTCTATTTGCACCTCTAAGACCGACCTACTCCAACCGTTTTCTATGGTTTTGCGGATATACCACTCACGCACATTTGGCTCGGATAGGACGGTCATAATCAGGATATTGTGTCCCCACGGTAATTGGTCAACAGCCTGTTGACCAATTGCCGCCTCAGACCAAACTTTGGCAAATCGCGCCATATATTTGAGGTTGGTCGAAGATAGCCCCTTCATATCCGGGAATTCAGTGCGTAAATCATGCGCCAATTGCGCAATGACCTTTGCGCCCCATGACTGGGTTGCGCGTTGCTGATTGATGGTGTTGCCAATGCTCCAATACAAATGTATCAGTTCCCGATTAACCGACAAACTCGCCTGAACGCGCGCCTGCCTGATACGCGTTTTGAGCGACATCAGCCATTGTGGGTAGTCGTTTGGAATCAGTGGGTTCATAAAGTGTGGTGGTGCAATCAGATTAAAAATGTAGGGCGCAATAAGCGTGGGTTACGCGCATTGTGCCGTATGTCTTTGAATTAACTCGGAGCAACTTTTAACACATACGGCGCAATGCGTGAAAAACACTTATTGCGCCTTACGGGTTGCTTGCGTTCGATGAGTTGGGTCAAGCATTCGGTTAGATAATTGGGGTTTTCGTCAGGGCTGATGTAATCGCACGATTTACGCACCAATTGCTCTGCCAATACACGCGAAGTGTAGGGCAGGGTTTCATACGCGCCTGCTTGGATGGCATTGACGGCAGCGCGGGTGTCATAATAATCAACATTGTGATTGGGAAGGGGTTTGCGGTAGGTTGTGTTCATGGTGTTTGTTCAGTTAAAAATTCGGTGGGTTACGGGTTTTATGTATTGATCAATTGCCTTTAAGATATATTCGAGTCTAACCGCCGTTGCTTTTTCGGTATCTTTTTTATACTCTATAAATAATCCATAAATAATAAACGCTTGACAATCATTGTTGTATGCAAATACTGGACCTCCACTACAGCCTTTTGGTGGGCTTGGAACATTTTGTTTTCCCTTTATTGGCAAATCAAAAATAAAATGGATGTCTGCTGAGCTATCCTCTTGAATATTTTTACCGTTATATTCATACATCTTCGCTGTATTCTGGGCACTTTGTTGCGCCTCTAAACGAGTATTCTTTGATGC
>JAGNWC010000055.1:5369-7616 GCA_017986195.1 Hydromonas sp. | reverse complement strand
GCGCAAACTCACCGCATCGATTGGTCGCTCGAATTGTACCGTGATATTCTTCAACCAAATTCGTATGAAAATTGGCGTGATGTTTGGCTCGCCCGAAACCACCACAGGCGGTAACGCACTCAAATTCTACGCCTCAGTGCGCTTGGACATTCGCCGCATCGGTAGCATCAAAAAAGGCGATGAAATCATCGGCAACGAAACCAAAGTCAAAGTGGTGAAAAACAAAGTCGCCCCGCCATTCAAAGAAGTCTTTTTCGACATCATCTATGGCGAAGGCATCTCGCGCGAAGGCGAAATCATTGACATGGGCGTGGCACAAGGCATCGTCGAAAAATCAGGTGCGTGGTACAGCTATGGTGCAGATCGTATTGGTCAAGGCAAGGACAACGTGCGCGAATACCTGCGCCAAAACCCTGCGATTGCGGTTGAAATCGAAAACCTCGTGCGCGACAAACTCGGCGTGAAGTCACGCGCGGTGGCGGATAAACCGGTTGAGGACAAAAAAGCCGCCAAAGCCTCGTTTGAAGACAAAGCCCATGCCGAAGATGAGTAAAAACCGATAGGGTTTATTTGTTACAATCGCGTATTAAAATACACTTTGCAACGCATTGACCGTAGGGGCAAATCACATTTGCCCCTATATTTTTTTTGGAAAACACCATGTTCAGCTACCGCCACGCCTTCCACGCAGGCAACCACGCCGATGTGCTCAAGCACATGACCCTCATGCAGATTTGCCAGTACATGACGCAAAAAGACAAGCCCGTCACCTACATCGACACCCATGCAGGCGTAGGCATGTACCAACTGTCCAACCCAATGGCGCAAAAAAGCGGTGAGCATGAAACAGGCATCAGCAAACTGTGGGAACTGTGGGACAACAAAGGCAAGCGCAACGCCCTGCCTGAGCTGCTGCACCAATACCTCAAATTTATCAGCGATTTAAACCCATCGGGCGAACTCAAACACTACCCAGGCTCGCCGACCGTCGCCTCACACAACCTGCGCGAAATCGACCGCCTGAAAATATTTGAACTGCACCCGACCGACATGCGCTTGCTCGATGACAACCTCAAGTACATCAATTTACCGAACAGCACCGACGACAAACGCATTTTATTTAAAACCGTTGATGGCTTTGTCGGCCTGAAGGCCAACCTACCACCGCCCTCGCGCCGTGGCGTGGTGCTGATTGACCCATCGTATGAAATCAAAGACGACTACACCAAAGTCGCCAAAGCCATGAAAGACGCGATGGTGCGCTTCCCAACTGGCACCTATGCGATTTGGTATCCGATATTGGCGCGCCCCGAATCGCGCAACCTCGCCACCCAATTGGAACGCATCGCCACCGATGCGGGGGCAAAATGGCTACACGCCAGTTTAGCGATTGACCAAGTACAACCTACTCACCTCGCGGCAGGCTTGCAAGCCTCAGGCATGTTTGTATTCAACCCACCGTGGATCTTGGCAGAGCAACTACAGGCGAGTTTGCCCGTGGTGACTGAATGCCTCAAAACCAGTGGCTCTGGGCGATATGAATTGATGACGGGGATGTAAAAATTACTGACTGAGCCGAAATAACGATTGAGGCATTGCGGGCTTGCCCCGCAGTCTCCTTGTCAGATCGTAGGGGCGCACCCGCGTGTGCGCCCAGTTCGCATGGCACTGTGCAAGTGCAGGGCAGACACATGGGTCTGCCCCTACATCAAAAAACCTTTTTATCGCACCAAACATGCGCACGATGACGCGATAAATCCGCTCATTGTGGACTATGTGTTTTTATTTAATCGCCCCCAAAATCCCCTGTATCGCCACCGTTCCGCGTTGCGCGGGGTTTTTGCGGATCAAGGTTTCCTCGTTCGCCATTTTCGCAAACATGCCATCCAAGGTTTTATTCAGCACATAGGTTTCTAAATCCAAGTTCGGTTTGGAGGTCAGTGGAATGGCGTTGTACGCATTGATGAGGGTTTGGTATTGGTTGTAGTAGCCCGTTTGTTTGAGCGAGGTTTGCACAATCGGTTGAAATTTCGCACGCAGTGCGGCTTCGGTTTTCCCTCTGAAGTATTGCGTCGCAGCCGTATCGCCGCCCTTCCAAATTGACAAGGCATCGACCACGCTCATATCGCGCACGGCGGCGGCAAAAATCGGTTTGGCCTCTTGCGCAGCCAATGCCGCGCCTTGATTCATCGTGCCTTGCACTTTATCAATATAACTGCCCATGCCAACTGCGCGCAAAGTTGTTAC
>JAGNWC010000055.1:0-5269 GCA_017986195.1 Hydromonas sp. | reverse complement strand
GAACTGAGCGTGAGCATTTCTTTAAGCGCAACCGCCATATTGGCTTGGTTGCCATAGCCCGCCGCGCTGGCCACTTGCATGCCTAAATCCATCACCGATTGTAGGTTGCCCATGTTTTGACACGCGCTCAGTGACACGCTGCCCGCAAGTGCGCCGATGAGGTAGATTTTTTTCATGTGTGCTCCAAATTTCAGTCTTGATGGACACTCATGATAACCCAATCACTCAATCGCTTGGCACGCCTGATTGGTTTTTCTTTTTTAAGGTTATCTTAATCTTTGAATGGTTTAATAACCACTTGTTGAATATGGTTTAAGCCGTCATCATGCACGGGGCATGGTTCGGCGATTAAATCCTCTTTTTGAATGGGAATAATGATGGCACTGGATAGAAAATGGATTACGCCGCTGATGGCAGGCTCTATGTTGGTCTCTGGGATGAGTGGGACATTGATGTTTTTTGATGTGGCGAACGATTTTCAAGAGGAAATTCATGAATGGTTGGGTATTGTCTTAATGTCGGGAGCCTTTTGTCATGTTTTGCTCAATTTTCAGAGTTTAAAAAAACAGCTCCAAACCAGTCGTGGTAAGTGGATATTTGTAGGTTTTGCTACATTGATGGCACTGAGTTTTTTGGGCGGCTTTGGTGGCGATGGTGATTATGATGGCGAAGATGACGATGATTAATGACAATAATAAAGCATCACAACGATGTGGTCATAAATCCCGCTGTCCTGAGCGATTGAGGCAGTGATACGCGCTAAAATGTTCACTGCTATTTCCCACTATTATGTTTTGAAAGTTTTTTATGACACCCTTACAAGCCATGTTCATCCCCGCCGTTGTGGCAGCACTCGGCGGTGTTTTGGCACTGTTGTGGCATCCTTCGCACAACGTCCGTAGCCTGATTCAGCACTTCGCCGCTGGCGTGGTGCTTGCTGCAATTGCAGTCGAGGTCTTACCCGAACTCGGACGCGAACACGCCCCCGGTGGGGTGCTGATTGGTGCGTTTGCGTTCGGTGGGATTTTGATGTATCTGTTGAAATTGTGGAGCATTCATTTGGAGGAAAAAACCGCCGCTTCGGGTGCGGCAGGGATGAATGTCGGTTTGATTGCCGCCACTTTTTTGGACGTGGGGATTGACGGCTTGATTATCGGCGCGGGTTTTGCCGCCAGCCAAGAAACTGGGATGGTGCTGGCTTTGGGTTTGTCAGTTGAGTTGCTGTTCTTGGGCTTAGCGATGGTATCGGACACCATGAAAGGTTGGCGTGTGTTGCTGCTCAGCGTGTTGCTGGCAGTGGATGTGTTGGCATTTTCTTTGCTTGGCAATTACTTTCTGGCAGGCGCAGGGCATATTGCGATTAGCGCAATCTTGGCGTTTGGTGTTGCGGCATTGTTGTATTTGGTCACCGATGAATTGTTGATTGAGGCACACACGGTGGCGGAAAAACCCTCCTCGACTTTATGGCTGTTTGCGGGCTTTTTGATTTTTTGGTCGATTCAATTGTACAGTGCTTGATACGCAAAACTGAATACAAAACACAAGGGGCTCATTGGATTGAGCCCCTTTTTGATGTGTTTGGCAAGCTGTTGCAATGCACAATTGTTTTAGGAAACACGGAACAACCCAATCCAGACGGAAGGGGTTATTCCGTGTTTCCTTTAGATCTCCATCATCTCGAAATCGTCTTTACCCATTTGGCATTCTGGGCAAAGCCAGCCTTCGGGCACATCTTGCCAACGCGTACCTGCGGCAATGCCTTCTTCGGGCGCGCCCAATTCTTCATCATAAATCCAACCACAGGTGACACACATCCATGTTTTAAATTCGTTCATATCGTTCTCCTCAATTTGGTAAAAATTTCAAATGCTATTGCATGGACGTATTAAACCAAACTCAGATTAACTGAATATTAAGGGTGTGTAAAAATTTGTAAAGTGGTGCAGTGGTCGCTTTGTAGGGCAATGGTATTTCTTTACCAAACAGATTGCGGGTCAAGCCCGCAATGACCGAGTTTTTAACGAAGTTGCATCGTCAATGCGAACGCGGCGCACACTTTGACGATATACAAATTACTGCCCACGTCCACCCGTGCGGTGCATCGGTGGTTTGCTGCCTGATGCAGGTTTTTTCGCACCGTGCGTTGCGGAACCTTGTGAACGGTTTGTGCGGTTTTGTGGGGATGCGGTTTTTGCAGAACCTGTGCGTGCACCGCCACCACCACTTCGATGCCCACCGCCTGTACGAGGTTTTTGGATGGGTTCGGGTTTCACCGTTAAATCAGGCTCAAAGCCTTTGACAGCAAAGCGTGTGAATGTTTTGTGTGTGAGTCGTTCGATGTCTTTGAGCAGTTTGAATTCATCAACACACACCAAGGACACCGCCAAACCTGTCGCGCCTGCGCGTCCTGTACGTCCGATGCGATGGACGTAATCCTCGGCGACTTGAGGTAATTCATAGTTGACCACGTAAGGCAATTGGTCAATATCAATCCCACGCGCGGCGATGTCGGTGGCAACCAAGACTTGGAGTTTACCGTCTTTGAATTCGCTCAATGCGCGCGTGCGTGCGCCTTGGCTTTTATTGCCGTGAATCGCCATCGCGCTGATGCCGTCTTTGTCCAACTGCTCTGCAAGGCGATTCGCGCCGTGTTTGGTGCGCGTGAATACCAAAACTTGAAACCAGTTTTGCGCTTTAATCAGATGCGTGAGCAACTCGCGTTTACGTTCGCGATCCACGGTGTAAATGGTCTGTTCAATGATTTCCACTGTCGAATTTCTACGCTCAACTTCAATGGTTTTTGGCTCGTGCAACAAGCCTTGTGCCAAAGTGCGAATCTCATCCGAGAAGGTCGCTGAGAACAATAAATTTTGACGCTGTTTGGGCAGCAATTTAAAAATTCGTTTGATGTCGTGAATGAAACCCATATCGAGCATACGGTCGGCTTCATCGAGCACCAAAATTTCGACGTGCGACAAATCAATATGCCCCTGTCCGTGGTGATCCATCAAACGCCCTGGCGTGGCGACCAAAATGTCCACACCTCGGCGGAGTTTGTCGGTTTGCGGATTGATATTCACCCCGCCAAACATCACCATGGATTTTAGTTTCAAGTATTTGCTGTAGTTCTCAACGCTCTCGCCCACCTGCGCGGCGAGTTCACGCGTGGGTGTGAGTACGAGCACGCGCGGGTGTTTTTGATTCGGTGTATTCATCAAGCGTTGCAAAATCGGCAAGGTAAAACCTGCGGTTTTGCCTGTGCCTGTTTGCGCGGCGGCAAGCAAATCACCACCTGCCAAAACCTGTGGAATCGCTTGCGCTTGAATCGGGGTTGGGGTGTCGTAGCCTTGTTCGGCAACGGCGCGTAGAATGGGCTCGGCCAAACCGAGTTCAGTAAATTTCATAGTATCAACTTTGTTAAATGGTGCGCAGAGTTGATTCACTACAAATACCCACTGCGCTGTGGTTGCGTAAAAAACATCACGCAAAAAATAACCGCGCATAAAATTCCTTTGCGCGGTGCGACATTGTAACAGAGTTTGCCCCATGCCATGGGATAGCCTCATTTGTCATGACCATTTTGGTATAATCTCGCATTTATCGCTCTGCCCAAGCCCATGATTACAATCGCCAATCTTCGCCTCCAACGCGGACAAAAAGTTCTGCTCGAATCCGCCAACGCCCGCATCGACGTGGGGCAACGCGTGGGCGTGATTGGTCGCAATGGCACGGGCAAATCGAGTTTGTTCGCATTGCTGCGCGGCGAATTACACGGCGATGCGGGTGATGTCAGTATTCCCTCAAACTGGGTGATTGCGCATGTCGCACAAGAAATGCCCGAAACCGAAATGTCTGCGGTCGATTATGTGCTCGAAGGTGATGAAGCATTGATGCGTTTGAACGCAGAACTCAAACTTGCTGAGGAACAAAACGATGGCGTTGCCATCGCGCATTGCCACACCGAATTGGCGCAGATGGATGCCTACAGCGCACCCGCGCGCGCGGGGCAATTGCTCAATGGTTTGGGCTTTGCGCAAAATCTACAAGCCAATCCCGTGAATTCGTTTTCGGGCGGTTGGCGCATGCGTTTAAATTTAGCGCGTGCGCTGATGTGTCGCTCGGATTTATTGCTGCTTGATGAACCGACCAATCACTTGGATTTGGACACCGTGCTGTGGTTGGAGCAGTATTTAAAATCGCACCCAGCGACGCAACTCATCATCTCGCACGACCGCGATTTTCTCGACGCGCTGTGCACGCACATCATCGAAGTGGCGCAACAAACGCTCACCAGTTACAAAGGCAATTACACCCAGTTTGAACGCATTCGTGGTGAACGCTTGATTCAACAGCAAGCCCTGTACGCACAACAGCAACGCCACATTGCCCATTTGCAAAGTTACATTGACCGCTTTCGCGCCCAAGCGACCAAAGCGCGCCAAGCGCAATCGCGCATCAAAGCACTCGATCGCCTCGAACTGGTGGCAGCGGCGCATTTGGATTCGCCGTTCACGTTTGAATTTGCCGAACTGCACGATTTGCCGAATCCCTTGATGCAAACCGATGGCATCAAACTGGGTTATGGCGAAAAAGTCTTGCTCAATCCAGTGGCATTTAGCATTCAATCGCACGACCGCATTGGTTTACTCGGCATGAATGGCGCGGGTAAATCCACACTGATTAAGGCACTCGCGCAAGAACTCGCGCCGCTGTCAGGCAATATCACCACCGCGCAAAACCTGCGCATTGGGTATTTTTCGCAGCAACATTTGGACACACTGCGCGAGGATGAATCGCCGTTGTGGCACATGCAACGCTTGGCTCCGAATGAGAATGTGCAAGTCCTGCGCAATTTCCTCGGCGGATTTCACTTTCAAGGCGACCGTGTGATTGAAGCCATCACCAATTTTTCGGGCGGTGAAAAAGCACGCTTGGCATTGGCTTTGTTGATTTGGCAAAAGCCACATTTGCTGCTGCTCGATGAGCCGACCAACCATTTGGATTTGGACATGCGCCACGCGCTCACCGTGGCCTTGCAGCAGTTTAACGGCGCATTGATTGTGGTCTCGCATGACCGCAGTTTGCTGGCGAACTGCGTGGATGATTTTTGGTTGGTCGCCGATGGCACGGTCAAACCGTTTGAGGGTGATTTGGACGACTACCGTGCGTGGTGCGCGAAAAGCTGGCAACTGTACAAGCAAGACAAAAATCAAGTCGAGCAAGACGACCCATCGAACGCCGAAACCAGCACCGTCAATAAACGCGAGGC